>JAQIBK010000145.1 GCA_027859125.1 Actinomycetota bacterium
TCGTCTCGGCGGCCGCGATGGACGACCTGAAGGCTGAGTTCGGGAATTCCGCCGTCAAGCGGTTGTCCGGAGACGACAGGTACGAGACCGCGCTCGCCATCGCTCAGAAGGGCGTGGACGAGGGCCTGGCCTGGGACGGCATGGGTATCGCGACGGGCGAGAACTTCCCCGACGCGCTCGCCGGTGGCGTACTCGCTGCCCGAAATGGTTCGGTCATGTTGCTCACTGCATCCGACGTCCTTCCGACGGATGTCAGCAGCAAGCTCACTGCGGAGCGTGACTCGATCGCGAAGGTCTTTTACTTGGGCGGATTGGCCGCCATTTCACAGGACGTGCGCGATGAGGTGTCGGAGACTCTGCAGTAGGAGAATCTGGATAATGGCTACTAGAGGGCCCCACACAGGGGCCCTCTATTCATTGGTCTTCACCTGTTCGAAATGAGTCAACCATCGCCCACCAGCAACTACAGGTCTCGAACCTTCGGGTTCGGGACCTTTGTTGTTTGTGCTCCCTGTTGGTAGAGGACGCTGCCAACTCGTTCTGGTAGTGTTTGTACTATCGGTGAACATCAGCGGGGGGTCGCTGTTGTTGAGCTGAGGGGACTGCGTCGTCTTGACCCCTCTGCATTCTGCAGTTCTGAGAGTCAAGTGGGTAGGGCAGAATCCGGAAGTGTTTTGTCGGAGGGACATTCAATGAGGGAGAGTCGAATGAAGACTACCGCCCGAGTAACACTGGCACTTGCGCTTGTTCTCAGTGTGATCCTAATGCCTATGACTGCTTCCGCCCAGATGTTCACGCCCACAGAAATGGTGGTCGCGGGGGGATGGGGGCATACCATTGGCGTGTCGCAGGAAGGAACTATCACCGCCATTGGATCTAATAGTAGTTATCAGCTCGAGGTCGACACATGGACTGACATCGTTGAGGTCGCCGCCGGAAGCTACCATTCAGTGGGTCTCAAGTCCGACGGAACGGTTGTTGCCACGGGAGATGATCCCGAAGTAATCGAGGTCGACACGTGGACTGGCATCACTCAGATTGCGGCCGGGACGTACAACACGATCGGCCTCAAGTCCGACGGAACGGTTGTATCGGTCGGATTTGATGGTTGGCAGTCGGCCGTCAGTACGTGGACCGATATCGTGCAGGTTGCCGGCGGGTTCAAGCACGTTCTCGGCTTGAAGTCCGACGGTACCGTCGTGGCCGTAGGCCAGAGCGAAGACGGCGAGATGGACGTTGGGGCGTGGACCGACATCGTTCAGGTTGCTTCCAATTATGAGCACACGGTTGGCGTCAAGTCCGACGGTACGGCTGTTGCCACGGGATGGAATGAAGATGGACAGTGCGATGTCGGCGCATGGACGGATATCGTTCAGGTTGCCGCCGGCGTGAAGGCCACGGTCGGTCTCAAGTCTGATGGGACCTTGGTCGGAGTGGGAGACAACTCGCTCAATGAGCTTGACTTTGGCACGTGGACCGACATCGTTCAGGTGACCATGGGCGATTACCACACGGTGGGCGTCAAGATTGACGGTACCGTGGTCGCGACTGGTCGGAACGATCACCAGGAGAGCGAGGTCGGCGACTTCGATCTCATGCGTGTCTCCACCGACTATGCTCCCGTATCCGGCACCAGCCGATACGACACCGCCATCAAGACCAGCCAGGCCGCCTTCGCCGATGGTACTGCCGACTGTGTCGTTATCGCCACCGGCGCCAACTGGCCCGATGCGCTGGGCGGAGCCGCGCTAGCAGCTGCCAAGAACGGCCCGATCCTGCTCACTTCGCCAAGTGCGCTTACGGCAGGAATCACTGGCGAAATCGATCGACTGGCAGCGACCGAGGTCTACATCCTAGGGGGCACGGCGGCGGTCTCACAGGACGTTGAGGACGCGCTCGTCGCCAAGATGGGAAGAAGTAGCGTGGTGCGCATATGGGGCGCGAGTCGCTATGAGACCGCTGAGGCGATAGCGGCGGCGACCGTCACCGAACTTGAAGCAGGGGCCGGATATGACGGCATAGCTTTTGTGGCTACCGCCGCTAACTTCCCCGACGCCCTTGCGGCGTCGCCGCTGGCGGCAGCGAAGGGCTGGCCGATCTTCCTCTGCAATCCCGCCGGTGATCCGCCTACTGCAGCGATGACCGCTCTCGGCGTGACCGATGCGCTCATCCTGGGGGGCACTGCCGCAATTCCGGATGCGCAGCAGGCCACGCTCGAAGCAGCATTCCCCGGCAACGTGGAGCGTCTCTCTGGCGCGAATCGCTACGCCACTGGCGTCGCGGTGGCCACCTACGGTGTGGAGACGGCAGATCTGAACTGGAACGGTCTCGCCATGAGCACGGGCACGAACTTCCCCGACGCACTCGCAGGCGGAGTGCTCGCCGGTCGCAACGGCTCGGTCATGCTGCTCACAGCACCCGACGCCCTGCCGACGAGCGTGAGCGCCAAGCTCACCGCAGAGCGGGCAAGGATCGCGAAGGTCTACTATCTGGGTGGCACAAGCGCCATATTGCAGAGTGTTCGTGATCAAGTAACCGGCATTCTGTACTAGAGGAATCTAAGCAGTGATTGTAAGAGGGCCCCGGTCAGGGGCCCTCTTTCATTGGCAACCATTTGTTCGAAATGCATCTACAGTCGCCTACCAGCAACTACAGGCCTCGAACCTCCGGGCTCGGGACCTTTGTTGTTTGCTTTATAGTGGACTTCAGGGTGTGCCGTGATGCCATTGTGGCATCGGGGACGGCAGGATAGGGGAGGCATAGCATGCGAAAAGTGCCAATTTTGGTCTTCTTGGTGTTGCTCTGTGCGGTGAGTGTCGCGACCGCGAGTTCGGTTTCACCTCAGATATGGGGGACCGATGGAGCTGGGGTCACGAATGACACGGTGGACCAGCTGTCCGCAGCTATGTCCGGCGATCGGATCGTGTGGTCCGAGTACAACATCGATGAGGGCACCGACGATGTCGTCGGATACGATTTCTCAAAGAAGACCTTCTTTGATGTCAGCACGAGTACGACTTCCGATGAAAGCCATCCGGCGATCAGCGGGAACATGGTCGCATGGGTGCAGACACTAGAGGGCGGCTCATATAAGGATGTGTACCTCAAGGATCTGATGAGCGGGAATTCTATCAACATCTCCAATATCGCGAATCTCAACGGCAAAGCCGGCACACCCTCGATTCACGGTGACTTCTTGGTATGGGATGACTTGAGCGACAAGAACGCCCCTCTGAGGGTCTATCACATACCCAGCGGTGAAGAACTGGAGATTCCCACTTCAGGAGGAGATCCAGACATCTCAACCGCTCCCGACATCTGGTCGGATGGTAGTGAGTTCCGGCTCGTATGGGCTCGTGGCGGCAGTCCGTATTCCGCCCTCGTTCTGGGCGAAGGATCCTTCGATCAAGCGACCGGTCAGTTCAGCGAGATCGTTACGCAGACGGTGTGGGACATGTTCCCCGACGGAACACCGGAACAGGATGGCAATATGACGAACCCCTCGATCTGGGGCGATGTGATCGCTTGGTGTGACTGGCGTTATGACGGAGAAGCGAGCGGCCTGAACGTGTATGCGTTCGATATGGCGACAGATACGCTACACGACGTGGGCGTAGCCGATGATCACGATACCGGCCCCCAGGTGCAGAACGGGTGGGTCTCCTGGCAGCATTGGCGTGGTGGGAACCCGCTGGTGATGGGGCCCAAGTACACCGATCTGTATCTCTACAGTGTCGCAACAAAGAAGAGTGTCAGAGTCACTGACTCAGACCTTCCAAAAGCGGGACTCGTGTTCGACTCCAATCGCCTGGCCTGGGTCGACCTCTCTGAACCGGACAATGAGATCAAATCAACGGTCCTCGCCGGTCCGATCGGTCGCTCGGCGGGACTCAGCAGGTATTCCACAGCCATCATCACTTCCCGACTGCATTTCACCTCATCGAACACCGTTGTGTTGGCGACTGGCGAGAACTATCCTGACGCGCTTTCGGCAGCCTCACTTGCCGGTGCCTACAAATGCCCGATCCTGCTCACTCCAAAAGACGTGCTTCCGGCGAGCGTGAAGGATGAGATCGATCGCCTTGGCGCTACGCAGATCGTGATCGTAGGTGGGTACAGCGCGGTGTCGCAGGAGCTGGAGGAGTCGCTGGGGACCTACGCTGTGCGCAGGATCAGCGGTCCGACACGGTACGCGACCTCACAGGCCATTGCCGAGGAGACCA
>JAQIBK010000098.1 GCA_027859125.1 Actinomycetota bacterium
TGATAGTAGTCACTCATGATCAAATGCTCCTTTCGATAGAAACGACAAAGGCGAGACTCCGGTATGGAATCCCGCCCACTGGCAACACGTACGATCTGAACTACATCAACCCAAGATCACGAAGACTCGCGTGCTCATCACCTCCGATCACAACGTGGTCTAGAACGGAAATCCCCAGTACGTCTCCAGCTTTGACCAACCTGCGAGTGAGCTGAATATCTGCACCTGACGGGGTCGGGTCTCCTGATGGGTGCTGGTGACACACCACTACAGACGCTGCTGAGACCATTACGGCCTCCTTGAACAACTCTCGAGGGTGAACGATCGAGGCGTTGAGGCTGCCGACGCTCAATTCGACTATCTTCCGGACACGATTTTTTGTGTCCAAGCAGATGCAAATAAAGATCTCTCGGCCTCTCCCCACTAGTGACGGCTTCATGAGTGCCACAACATCTTCGGGAGTCGAGACCGTCGTGGCCTCGCGTGCCGCGTTGGCAGCCATCGTCCTGCGACCGAGTTCGATCGCGGCTTCGAGCCTGGCCACACTCTTGGGCCCAACAGTGCCGTATTCACGAGCTACTTCAGCTAGCGGGGCGCCGCCCATCCATCCATCGGTGGTCAGCACTGTTGCGAGTCGAGTGCACGCCTCGTCGAGAGTCTTACGACCAAGGACACAGGCCACCAACTCCACATCTGATAGACGATCGGTCGTTGCGTATTTCATGCGAGTACCTCCTGGAATACGGAAGGCTCAGCAGCCGAAGCCACCGAGCCCTGTCGGATGGAACGTATGTAGTTGAAGCGCTAGGAACCGGAAATCACACGCGAAAGGTCAGCGATACAATCACCCCCCGCCAGTGGGGCCAAGAGGTGGCCGTATTCGTCGAACGTCGTAGACACAGACGCATGTCTGGCGAAGCGACTCACAACAAGTGGATGAACTCCGCTCGCAATCAAGGCGGCTATGCTCCCGTGACGCAGCTGGTGGTAAGTGAAGTGCTCCACGCCGGCCTTCTTGCAGGCTCGCCGCAAGACGCCATTCAGTATGTGATCCTTCAGAGGAGCTCCCGACGAATCGCATAGCACGTAGCCGTTGACCGGGTCGGGCACCACCTTCCGTCTGTCGAGAAGGAGGGGAACGAGCTCTTCAGCCATGGCAACCGATGACCGACTGGCTGGAGACTTGACGGTCTGCTCGACTCCGCCACGGACGGATCGAACGAAGGCAATCTGCCGGTTCGGGATAGAGACCGCCGGCCAACGAAGCCCAAGTGCCTCGCCCTTGCGACACGCACTGTAGATCGGAAGAGCAAGTCCCAACCTCCACGCGGGAGGACAGCTCTCGAGGATCGCCCTCATTTCGCCGGGAGTTGGGAAACGCTGCTCTTGGCGGTAGTGCCTGGGAGCCGTGACCTTCATAGCCACGTTCGTATCGATTAGCCCGAAGGCCAATGCGCTCTTGAGCAGCGCTCGAAGGACTGCCAGGTGGTTCCTGACTGATCTCGGCGACAACCCGCTCTCCACCTTGGAGGCCATGTAGCCCTGGATCTCATCAGCAGAGATCTCAGCAACAGGCCGATCAGCGAAGAACGGTAAGACATGCAGACGTAGCAGAGAAGCGTACTCGGCTACAGCCGTGGACTTGAGCCTCAACGGCGCAACCTCTGTAATCCAGCGTTCGGCGAACTGCCCGAACAGGGTGACGTGGGACATTTGTGTCTCCTTTCAGATGGCTTCACGCCCGGACATGCGAGACGCAGGCGTGGTTTATGACGATGAACAGCACTTTCGTTATGCTGGAGAGGGTTCGCCACTTCAGTGGAAAGGCGAACGCGAGTCTCAGTGCCCTAGGGAGGAATGGCTTGAATCCAGACGCAACTGCCTTCTGGCAGCCTTGGGAACGGGAAGCAGCATCATTCGATGAGCTGTCTGACCTGGTGTATGACGTCTTTGAGAAGTGGTCTGAGAGAGGCCACCGTTTCGCTTGGCGTGGACAGCCCGATGCGAGATGGTCGCTTCATAGTTCGCTCTATAGGCGGTTGATGTGGTCGTCCGGCGGTTCGGTACCCGAGGAAATCGATGTCGCGACTGAAGAGCGGGAGATCCTAGCCGAGCTGCATCGTTGGGGGCTGCACCATGGTGAGTTCGGACGACTGTCCGTTCTGAATCAACACGCTGTTCTTCAACACTATGGTGCGCCCACCCGCCTCATCGACATCACCTTCAATCCGTGGATCGGGATCTGGTTTGCGGTACAGGAACGACGCAAAAACGGAGACGCACTTCCCGTGATGGATGCTCGGCTGTTCGCTCTCGATGTGACAGACAGGCTGACGAACGAGAAGGGTGACGAGTGCCGCTTCTGGGAAGATGACCTTCGCATCCCCTGGCCGAAGCCGGCGGGTACGCAGTCCACACAGAAAGAGAGAGATGCGTACAAGGCCTGGATCACCGAGGTTCAGGCTTGGATGCCGCCACGATTTCACCCGAGGCTTGCTGCCCAGAACGGTGGTTTCATATTCGGCGGCGTTCCCGCCACAGGAGCTATCGTGTGGCCCAAATCCACCCAGCCCAGAGATGGCCGATGGCCCATCGAGGAAGTACGCAAGTTCACATCTGTGCCGATGCGAGTGCACAAGCTTGCCACAGAGGCCGGTGGACCATCCGAGAAGGCTATGTACACAATCCGGATCAAGGCCGATGCCGTCGAGGAGATCAGACTGCGGCTGGAGAAGCTGTTTGGGTATCAGCCGTCGACAATCTACCCCGACTACACTGGGTTTGCCGACTTCGGGACACCAGAACTGAAGACCGCCCCGCCTACGCCCTAGACCCGTGCTGCCCCAGTGCCGATGACTTGACCCGGTGTGCTCAGATAGCACACACCGAGTCGGCCTACATCGGCTATCGCATCCGACCCTCAGGCCTCTCTCGAAGGATCGAAGATCTTTAGCTGGGGCTCCCAGCAGGCGATCCTTCTCGATACGAGGCCCAAGGGACCGGATGACTTTTTAGGGCAGACGAATGAATCATGCAGACAGACGCTCGAGCTCCTCTGGCGCTCCGAATGCGGCGATGAGGTCATCGACTCGCATGTCGAGCTCAGTGGCAATCTCGTCGAGGGACCAGTAGTTTGCGTGACCCATGTTGGCGATGCATGACGCCCAATCGTCACACCGTCCGATCATGGGAC
>JAQIBK010000142.1 GCA_027859125.1 Actinomycetota bacterium
GAAAAGGTGGCGCCGGTACGGCCGCAGGAGGGAGCGAGAGTATGACGAAGTCGACCCAGAGACGGGTCGACCTGCGAGAGTCTCCACTCATGCGGCATATAACGGATGCCACCGACCCGTCCTACTCGACCCGCGATAACGGCGGAGGTCTTCCGGCCGTTTCCGCGGTCCTTTCACCCGGGCGGCTCAAGGGCGAGTTCGGAGTGTCCCGTGCCGGGCTTCCACCATCCCCGGCTCTCTAGCAACGAGATTGACCCCTACTGGTCCCCGTCGTAGCCATTCCTCTATAGCATTGTGAGAGGCGAGTATAGTCCTCCACCTGGGACGATACAAGGGAGCGAATTGACTCACCAGGAATGTACTCGAAGCCGATTCGTTGCCTCACGTAAGAATGTACTCGAAACGGTCTAGCCTTCTCTCACGTCTCAAGGCGATGACGAGGGAGTGGCGACGGTGCCGTTGATGATGAGCGAGAGGCGATCGGTAACCAAGCAGCTGGCCGGCCGATACCGGCGGGCGTCGAAGAAGGAGAGGACGGCGATCCTGGACCAGTTCTGTGTCGTGACCGGATACAATCGGTCATACGCATCGAGGATTCTGAGAGACGGACCCGCCGAGAGGCCTCCGCCCAAGCGCACACGTCGGAGGTCTCGCATCTACGACACTGACGTGGTCTTCGCACTGCGCAAGGTCTGGGCCACACTCGACGGGATCTGCGGCAAACGGCTGGCCGCGGCCATGAGCGCCACCGTCGAGGCGATGGAGCGCCACGGGGAGCTCATGGTGTCGGCGGAGGTGCGCGCCAAGCTCCTGACCGTTTCACCGGCCACGATCGATCGACTGCTCTCAGCCGATCGCGCTCGACTCGAGATCAGAGGACGCAGCGGGACCAAACCGGGCACTCTGCTCAAGTCCCAGATACCGGTGCGCACCTTCGCCCAGTGGGACGGCGTGCGTCCCGGTTTCGTAGAGGTCGACCTGGTCGGCCACGACGGCGGCAACCCGTCGGGTGAGTTCTGTCAGACGCTCGATGTGACCGACGTGGCCACTGGGTGGACCGAGACGCGGGCGGTGCGCAACAAAGCGCAGCTGCACGTGTTCGCCGCGCTCAAGGCGATCGCGCGCTCGATCCCCTTCGATATCGTCGGGATCGACTCGGATAACGGCTCGGAGTTCATCAACGGCCACCTCGTCCGTTACTGCACCGAGCGCAAGATCACCTTCACCCGCTCGAGACCGTATCGCAAGAACGACTCATGCTACGTGGAGCAGAAGAACTGGACGGTGGTCAGGCGCAACGTAGGCTACGCGCGCTTCGACACCTCCGAGGAGCTCGCCGTCTTGAACGAGCTCTACGGCGTGCTTCGCGAACACACGAACTTCTTCATGCCGAGCGCGAAGCTGATCTCCAGGACGCGGGAGGGCTCCAGAGTCGTCAAGCGCTACGACACGCCGCTGACGCCCTACGCCCGTGTGTTGGCCTCACCCGACGTATCCGACGCCATCAAAGCGAAGCTCAACGCGCGCTATCCCAAACTCAACCCGACCGCGCTCAAGCGCCGCATCGTCGCGCTGCAGCGTAAGCTCTACGAACTCACCGCAATGAAGGAATCGATCAGGAGAAGGGAGGTGCAGGCACCCGATCTCGAGTACATTCCTGATGATTCAACGATTCAGGACTTCGAGTACATTCTTACGTGAGGCAACGGGGGGAGCCGGTCAGCCGATGATGGTGGCACCGGGGATGTCTCCATGCGCACGCCGATCGGCGGAGAAGAAGGGAGCGCCCAGGACTCTCGCCAGTGCGGGGGCCTGCGCGTCGTAGAAGTCGCAGCCGTGCTCTTCGACGACATCCAGTGCCGACGCCACCAGAGCAGTCCCCACGCCATAGATGGTGAAGCCGCTGTCTTCGATGTCACGCCAGACACCACGTGCTTCCTGAGGCCCCAGCCAGCGTATGGCGACCGACATCACCTCGTAGAGGAACAGACTCGGGACGGCGATCTCCGCTTCTCCTGCAGCATGCTCCGCAAGAAGTCCCACTGCGGCGTCCGACCCCGCCTCGGATCTGAACCATTTGACCCCGACCGAAGCGTCCAGCACGATCGTCGTCGCATCACCCATGTCTCTCCCGGATCTCCCGGAGTATCTCGAGTGAGGGGCGATCGTCTAGGCCGGGCGACTCTCTGAGCTCAGCGAAATGCTCGAGTGCTCTCTTGGCCCCTTCGCGTCGACGCAGATCCGCCATAGCCCGCTCCCGATCGGCCAGGTAGCGCGCCGTAGCCTCACGTATCAGCCCGCTCCGGGATGTACCGACTTCCCCCGCAAGGTCATCGACCTCTTCGAGCAGCTCAGCCGGGATGGAGATGGTCACTTTCTCGTACACGGAGATCCTCCTGGTCATATCGATACCCATACCGATGGTATGACCGCATGCATGGGGAGTCAAACCGGCAAGGCGTGCGGGGGCCTGCGCTACAGCCCGGCGCCCTCCACGAGCGTCTGGCGACCTGTACCGTCGGGACGCACGCGCAGGAGGCGCGTGTCCTCCCCGTGCCAGGCGTTGCCCTCGATGAAAAGCAGGTACTCACCGTCGCTGCTCCAGCGAACGGGATATGCATCGCGGCGTGTGGAAAGCTCCCTGGACGTGCCGCCCGCAGTCGGGATGGTGAAGAGGCGTGAGTAGCCGTCGTCACCGGCGGCCGTGTAGGCGATCCAGCGGCTGTCCGGCGACAGCAGCACCTCGCCGTAGCCGACCATGAATCCCGGCGAAGTCGGCGCGCCGAGCAGTCTGGCCCCCTCGACGTCCTCGACGGTGCCCACCCTGATCGCTGCGTCATGCTCCCTGGCCATCACCACGGAGCATGACGCAGCGATCAGGGT
>JAQIBK010000301.1 GCA_027859125.1 Actinomycetota bacterium
CATGAAGATCATGGCGGATGCGAGCACGCTGGACACGAAACGTCGCGACATGCGACGCAGGAAGAGACGATGCATTGCGTCCCCCTCTCCCCTAAAGAGTCTGAACTGACATCACGACAGAGCGGATAACCGGTCCGCACTCGCGGACAGTAACTAGACCTACGCATGAGATATCGGCCTGAGTGTTAACGACCTTTAACCCTACCAGGATTTTTTTACAGGAAGCTGGAGAGAATGGCCAGCGACTGCCTATCGGGCGGCCGCCTCGAGTGCGTCGAGCACGTTGTCAGAGAGCGCAAGCTCGCCGCCCAGCAGCCACATCGCCGCCACACCGGAGGCGTGCTGGTTCACGAAGCTCGCGACCTCCCAAGGAACACTGTCGGCGCGGGACAGCACGACCACGCCGGACTGCTCGCCCAGCGCTGCACCACCGCTGAGCGCGTCGGCGAACTGTTCTCCGCTCGCCACACCTATGTGGGCGTCATCGCTCCAGCCGCGCTCGATCGCCATCTCGGCCACTGCGACCGATGTCTCGTAGCGAGTCGGCCCCTGAGCGCGCGTGTACGGCAGCGCGAAGGACGCCATCACTTGATCGGAGACCGCCTGCTGCCCGCCCGCCACGAACACGCGGTTGAGCTCTGTGTCCCGTGCAGCCTGCGCCACACTCCATGGAGCCGACGTGGGCCGCACCAGCAGCACGGGCATCACCTGCGAGTACGCGGCAGATGCCACGCTCACCGCATCGGGGAACGAGTCTCCACGCACCACGAATGCCTCATGAGGGAAACGGGTTCCCGACTCGAGCCAGACCTCGCGTGCCACCTCGGCGGAAGTCTCGTATCGACTGGAGCCGGCCACGCGATCGACCGTCGTGACGCCCGCGAGCGCGTCGAGCGCGTCGACCACCTCGTCGGAGACGACGTTCACGCCGCCCACGATCACCACGCGTGACGCCCCGAGGCGCATGATCTCATCGGCGGTCACGAGAGGAAGCGAACCGGCGCGGGCGAACAGGAGCGGCCCTTCGACCGCACCGGCCAAAGCGGAAGCCACCACCGCGTCGGGGAACGCCTCGCCGGTTGTGACGACCACGGTCTCAGCGGAGGCGAACGATTTGGCGCTGAGCGCGACAGCTGTGGCGTAGCGCTCCGCACCCTGCACGCGATCGACCCGGAACTCCGGCGTGATGCTCATCGTTCCAGACTGGACGCCCTCGTTGCCGGCCGCATCGACCGCGCTCACACGGAAATGATAGGTGGAGCCGTTCTCCAGCCCGAGCGCGGTGTAGGAGGTTCCGGTCGTGGGGTGTTGATCCACGCGCACGAACGGGCCAGCCTCATTGGCAGCGCCCCATACCGCGTACCCCACGACATCGTCACTTGCCGAAGCCTTCCAGCTCAGTTGCGCACCCCGATTGAGTGGAGCTGCCGACAGGTCCGTCGGCGCATCAGGGGCGACCGTGTCGACCACGATCGTGTGCGTGAGCTCGAGTATCTGCGCGACCTCGCCCGCATATCGCACGGACACCGTCTTGGTCCCGTCGCCTGGCGTGAGATCGATCTCCAACAGTGGATCGAACGAGCTGGTCGCCTCGAACGACCCGTCCCCTTCCGAATCAACGGCCATCTGTGTCGAGCCGTAGACGTCGGACCGCATCGAGACCGTGTTCACGTTCACACATGCGGCTCCGCTCGCGAGCTGGGAGTCGCCGTCCGGCGAGATGGTGGCGAGCGCGCTGGGGAGATCCAGCGCCGCGCCGGATGCCACGTAGCCCGCCAGCGCCGACTCGGGTCTCGAGAGCTCCAGGATCCTCAGCCTGTGCGAGCCCCACCACTCAGACGGGAAACGCAGGCCCAGAAGGGCGACGGCCCCCGTGACATGCGGCGTGGCCATGGAGGTGCCTGACATCTCCACGTACCGGCCGTCAACGTAGGTCGAGAGGATCGACAAGCCCGGCGCCGCGAGGTCCACGGACACGGCTCCCCGGTTGGAGAATGATGCAAGCGTGCCGCTGGAGGTGCTGGCGGCGACCGCGATGATGTTGTCGTTGTCGAACGAGCTGGGATAGAACGGTGTGACCTCGTTGCTCGTGCTGCTGTTTCCCGCAGCGCACACGAGGATCACCCCGTGCTGCTCGGCGTAGTCGACCGCCTCGGCCATGACGGTATCGGGATCCGGACCGCCCCACGAGACGTTGATCACCGATGCACCGTTGTCCACCGCGTAGCGCAGCGCCTCAGCGGCCTGCAGAGTGCTGCCGCCGGCACCGCCGTTGAAGATGCTGATCGGCATGATGCGCACCGGGTTCTGCGGCCCGGCGACGCTGGCCACACCGGTCGCATTGTCCGTGCGTGCGGCGATGATGCCCGCCACGTGCGTCCCATGGCCAAAGGTGTCCGTCGGATCGGCGTCGCCGCCATAAAAGTCCCAGCCCGAAGTGTCGTCGATGTAGCCGTTGTGGTCGTCGTCCACGTCGTTCGCGGGCGTCTCCCCCGCATTGACCCAGAGGTTGCCCGCCAGATCCGGATGCGTGAACTCGACTCCCGAGTCCACGACCGCCACGATCGCGTCACCGGGCAGCGCGCGCTCCGCCATGAGGTCCCAAGCCTCAGGCGCGGAGATATCGTGCCCTCTGAGAGTGTCGTTGAGACCCCACTGCTGACTGAATATCGGGTCGTCCACGGACATGGAGGGGAACACACGGTGCTCGATCTCCACGGCCTCGATTGCCGGATCGAGCGCAAGGGTGTCCCGCAAAGTCTCGAGCGTGACTCCGTCAGCGGCCTCCACCGCAGTCCATCCGGTGGCCGACGAGCGCTTCGCGTTGCGCGCCCCGGACTGGGCCGCGGACGCCTCTCCCAGCTCAGGCGCGACGTCGTCGCGGAATCGAACGAGAAGACGCCCAGTGGTGGTTGCGGCGAAGCCTTGGGATGCGAGGTCTGTGCTCTCCTTGGCGGTGGCGGTCGGCGGAGTGGACACGCCCGGCCCTGCGAGAGCGAGGATCAGCACTAATGCGACCGCAGACCCGAGGGTCCTGTGCGGCAGACTGTTGTGAGATGTCCTCGTCATAAGCAGAGTGTACTGCAATGCAGAGGAGCCGGGGCTCCGTAGCCCCGACTCCCCTGTCCCTCATGACCCGTGATGCATCGCGCGCGGCCACTCCCGCCTTTTACGCGTCGATGATCGCGAGCGCCTCCTCGCGGTATGCGTCGGTCACGAACGGGATGCCGCTGATCTCGGCGGCCTCTCTCGTGAGCGACATGACGTCGTTCCGGCTGATGGAAGGGATGTCCATGTTGCGCGAACCGCACATGAGTTGCTGCAGTCCGACCTTGATGCGATCGGCATACGTATAGATGCCCAGAGCACCCATGGGGAAGTCGTCGGCATCCTTACCGAACTCGGCCTTGATCGACTCATAGGAGACGAAGATCTCCTCTTTGGTCGTGCCGAACTTGTTGATGGTGTTGGGCAGCTCGCCGTCCTTCATCCACTGCTCGATGTTCTTTCCAACGAAGCCCGGGATCATGAGCGCGCGGCCCATGCAGACGGCCTTGGTGTGCGGTGCGCCCATCGCCAGCACCTTGAAGATATGATCCTCTGCCGAGAAACCACCGGCGATCGCGATGTCCGGCACGTAGGAGCCCTTGGCGCGAAGACGCTCGCAGAGCTCGTTGGTCATGCACTGGAGGTAGAACGTGGGAACGCCCCACTCCTCCATCATGCGCCAGGGACTCATGCCTGTGCCGCCGGGGGCACCGTCGATAGTGAGCAGGTCGATCTTGGCGTTGCTCGCCCACTTGATGGCCATGGCCAGCTCGCGCATGGGATACGCGCCCGTCTTGAGCGTGACGCGCTTGGCGCCGAGCGAGCGCAGACGCTTCACGCTGTTGTAGAACTCCTCTTCGTCCACGAAGCCGAGGCGGCTGTGGCGCTCGAACTGCTTGATGGCCGTGTCGCGGAAGGCCGCCTGGATGGCGGGTTCGCTGGGGTCGGGCGTGACGAGATAGCCTCGCTTCTGGAGCTCGAGTGCACGATCGAGGGAGTCGACCTTGATCTCCCCGCCGATGCACTTGGCACCTTGGCCCCACTTGAGTTCGACGGTCTCGACGCCGAGCTTCTCGACGACGTACTCGGCGACGCCCAGACGCGTGTCCTCGACGTTGAGCTGCACGAGGATATCGCCGTAGCCCTGATGGTAGCGACGGTACGCTTCGATCCGGCGTTCCATGTCAGGCGAGCGAGTGACCTTGCCATGCTTGTCGCGCTCGAGGCCGGGATCGATGCCGCAGACGTTCTCGCCGCACACGAGCGAGATCCCGGAGATAGCCGCACCCACAGCGAAGTGCTCCCAGTTCTGGCGCGCGATCTCTGTGGAGCCCAGCGCACCCGTGATCATTGGCACCTTCTTCTTGACCTTGTTCTAGTATCCGAACTCGGTCATGGTGCTGACCTTGGGGAACAGCGTGTTGTCAGGGTTGCCCACGACTCCGTCCGGCAGACCCTTGGAGCCCATCGCGTAGCCCTGGATGTTCAGGTGCGAATAGTCGATGGGGTAATCCTTGTCGCCACCGGCCGTCACCTCACCAAAGGGGCCGGGGTAGATGACCTCGCGCCCCCGGAACGACGACTTGAACACCTCGCAGTTGCCCTTGCATCCATCTGTGCACCGAGTGCACAGGCCCGATCCCGGAACGACGCTCTTTGAGCGGTTCGTTGTCTGCGTGGCGTCGTTCGCATTCGGCTGCTGCAGATTCATTGAAAACAGTCCTCCCAATCACCTGACGGGTGGCGATAGACGCCCCGCCCGTGCCCGTCGCATCGTTTGGGGTCATGCAGCATCGTATCGTGCCGGAAACACGATGGAAACCTGTTTGAAACATTTCTTCGGGGAAAAGGACCGGATGTGACCGACTAAGTGTATGAGATTACCGACGCTCAGCGTGCCGAAATAGGGATCGGCCAGCTGCCTGATAATCCACACGATGCGATCATGACGATGGAGTCGAGCGGGCTTGTCAGAACCGCGCATGAGACCTACCTGCCTATTCTGTATCGACCAATCGCACTGCTGGGCAAAGGGCGATCAGATTGCTCGTCGTAGGCCCTCGCAGCCACGGCAAGCAGCCTGAGCGGCTCGTAGAGGATGTGCTCGGTGTCGACGCGATAGAAGCATGCGCCCGCCTCTCGCTCCTGAGTCACAAGCCCGAGTCCGACGAGTCGCTGAAGTTCACGGTGGACGCCCGTCATTCCGATGTCCAGTCCCCGACAGAGTTCGCGAAACCAGGGTCTGGCCTCAGGATGCATCACAAGTCGCTCAATGAGAATCGTCCTCGTGCGTGCACCCAGAAGGCACTCA
This sequence comes from Actinomycetota bacterium, assembly GCA_027859125.1. GTDB lineage: Bacteria > Actinomycetota > Coriobacteriia > Anaerosomatales > UBA3086 > UBA3086. The sequence goes on from JAQIBK010000301.1 coordinate 5,360, forward strand.
AGCGTGTTGTCCGCTGAACGCATGGTCCTCCCGCTCTCCCAGCACTCTCTAGGACTTGACCCCCACACACCTGCCGCCATGTTGATGCTTTATGGCGGAGCAAGCGGCATATCCGAAGGGTATACGAAGTCGTCTGGAGTCAGTGAACAATTGTTCACATTTTGGCATCGATTGTTCGGGTTCTAGTATCAATCGTTCCGTTCTCAGTATCGATCGTTCGGGTTCTCGGTATCAATCGTTCCGTTCTCGGTATCGATCGCTCCGATTCAAGTAGCGATCGTTCACCGACCACCGACGCACTCCGACACCCTCCGATAACCTCCGATAACCTCCAACGATCACGATGGTCCCCGTTGACCCGACAACACGATTCTGCGCGCCGGGTCTGAATACGATCCAACCCATCCCATACCACCGCGGGATTGCGCGGAGTCCTCCGCGCGACCGCGCCTCTATTGCGCCCGCGGCGGTGTGGTGTCGAATCCGATCTCTGTCTCGAGTATCGCAGCGGCACCGAGCAAGGTCTCCTCGGAGAAGTGATTCGCAATGAGCTGAACGCCAACGGGAAGCCCCTTGACCATACCCATGGGCACATTCATGGCGCAGTTGCCCGCAAGGTTCACAGGGATCGTGAAGATGTCGTTGAGGTACATGGTGAGCGGGTCGGCGGACTTCTCGCCGATCTTGAACGCAGGCTCGGGACTTGTGGGCGTCACAAGGATGTCGTAGTTCTCGAACGCCTCGGCGAACTCGCGGATTATGAGCGTGCGCGCACGCTGCGCCTGACCATAGTAGGCGTCGTAGTAGCCCGCGGACAGCGCATAGGTGCCCAACATGATGCGTCGGATCGACTCCGGGCCGAAACCCTCGGCACGTGAGCGCAGGTACAGATCCATGACGTCCTCGGCCTCAGTAGCGCGCACGCCATAGCGAACGCCGTCGAAGCGCGCCAAGTTCGAACTCGCCTCGGCGGGACCGATGATGTAGTACGCGGAAAGCGCGTGTTGACTCGTGGGGAGATCGACCTCTCCGACCTCGGCGCCCAGCATCGCGAATATGCCCACGACCTCCTCGGTACGGCGCTTGATGCGCCCGTCAAGCCCGTCCATATCGAGCATGTCGCGCACGATACCGACGCGCAGACCCTTCATGCCGTCGACCTTGGCGGCACGAACGGCGGCGGCGTAGTCGGGCACCGGATTGGACATGCTGGTGGCGTCCATGGGGTCCTGACCGCTCATGGCCTTGAGCGCATGCGCCGCGTCCTCTACGTTGCGAGCGAATGGCCCGATCTGATCGAGCGAGCTGCCGAAAGCGACACAGCCGTAGCGTGATACGCGCCCATACGTGGGCTTGAGCGCAACGGTGCCGGTGAGCGCGCCGGGCTGACGGATCGAGCCGCCCGTGTCCGAGCCCAGCGAGAGCACGGCCTGCGCCGAGGAGACCGCGACAGCGCTGCCTCCGCTGGAGCCGCCGGGCACGCGATCGAGATCCCAGGGGTTGTGGCTCGGGCCGGTGGCGCTGTTCTCCGTCGAACTGCCGAAGGCGAACTCGTCCATGTTGCACTTGCCCAAAGGCACGGCACCGGCATCCAGCATCCGGCGCACGGCGGTGCAGTCGTACACGCTCTCGTAGTTCGAAAGGATCTTGGACGAGCACGTGGTACGTGTGCCGCGGAGGTTCATGTTGTCCTTGAACGCAGTGGGGACACCGGCCAACGGGGGAAGCTCCGCCGCCAAGTCGCCGCCGGCGGCCTCGATCTCGGCCACGCGCGCGTCGACCGCGTCAGCGGCGGCGAGCGCGAGCTCGGGCGTGACCTGGTTGAAAGCGTGAAGGCTCTCGTCGGTCGCTGCGATGCGATCGAGCGAAGCCTGGGTGATCTCGCGGGCGCTCCACGTCTTGGAGGCCAAGCCATCGCGGATCGTGCGGACGCTGAGTTTCGAGAGATCTATGCTCACGATGCATCATCTCCGCCGACGATACGAGGTATCAGGAACGCACCATCTTCACGCTCGGGCGCATTCAGGAGCGCGTCCTCGCGCGACAGGCCCGGGCGGATCACATCGGCACGCATGGAATTCACGACCTCCATTGGATGCGCGGTCGTCTCCACGCCCTCGAGATCGAGTTTCTGAATCTGGTCGATATGACCAAGGATCGAGTTGAGTTCCTGGCCCAGCGAGGAGATCTGATCATCTGACAGACCGAGCCTCGCGAGCATGGCGACGTGCCGCACCTGCTCCTCGGAGATAGACATGGAGAGATCCTCCCTACAGCGCCGCTCTCGGCGCGCTAGAACATTCGAAACGAACGCAGACCATTCTAGTGCAACGCGGTCGTCTGTGGGGCTCCGAGATGCGCTGGCTTCAGCGCCTCTTGTCGCCGGCAGCCGCCACGGAAGCGTTGGAACTGCTGCGCCTCACCACCAGAGACACCGTTCCACTCACGAGCATCGCTGCGAGCCAGAAGAGCAACGGAACCGCGTGGAACGTGACCCTGTTGAGGCTATCGCCCCAGCCGACGCGACCGGGATGGGTGACCGCGTGAACGAGCATGGCCACACCCAGGAACTGAAAGAACGCATAGGCCAGCATGCGTCCCCATGGGTGTCTCCGCAAAGACTCGGGCAACAGGAGGACACCGATGATCACAGCCGCACCGAACCACCACATGAGGTTCCATCCCCCGTCAATGAACAGGTTCTGCAGCCAGGCGGCCCCAGCTGCAACGAAGCGATCCGAGTCCATGACGAACGCCAGCACCAGCAACAACGTGTTCGCGAGCGCGGCCCAGAGCATCGCGCGACGTGATGCCAACTCGGTTCTCATCCCGCGCAAACGCGACACAAGACGAATAGCGATCGGTACGACCGAAGCGAGCGCCAGAATGGCCAGCGTCGGTGCCCCAGCGAGTCTGTCGGGCGCGTCATAGATACCGTACTC
>JAQIBK010000048.1 GCA_027859125.1 Actinomycetota bacterium
ATGTATGCCCACAAGGGCATCGCGTCCATACGACCTCCGCGTCTAGAGGGATACTCGAACGACCGATTTCAGCAGCCGTCGTCGCCCCTGCGATCCAGTACGCGCCTCGCCTTACCAGCGGTGCGTTCCACCGTACCGGGTTCGACAAGCTTGACGCGCGCGTGCAGTCCAAGGACCGAGTGCAGCCTCTCGGCGACGTGCTTCGTGAACGCCACCATATCAGCCATGATATCCGAAAAGACCTCCTCGGCGACTTCGATCTGCACCTCAAAGTCGTCTAGCCCGTGCTTGCGGTCAAGAACGATCAAGTAGTGTGGCCTGATTCCCTCGATCTTGAACAGTACATCCTCGATCTGGCTGGGGAATACGTTCACTCCGCGAATTATGAGCATGTCATCTGTCCGCTTGCGCACCTTGTCCATTCTGGCGAGAGTCCTGCCGCATTCGCAGGGCTCGAAATGCAGACACGTCAGATCGTGGGTTCGGTATCTGAGCACCGGGAACGCCTCCTTGCTGAGCGGAGTGATGATCAGCTCACCCTCCTGACCCGGTTCCACTGGTTCATCCGTCTCAGGATCGACGATCTCAACGAGAAAGTGGTCCTCGGCGATGTGCAGACCTGTGTCGGCCTCACATTCACCGCTGACACCAGGGCCCATGACCTCGGAGAGTCCGTAGTTGTCCGTTGCCCGGATATGCAGCCGCTCCTCGATCTCGGAACGTGTCACACCTGAACAAGGCTCACCGCCAAAGAGTCCAACTCGCAACATGAGTTTCGAGAAATCGATCCCGGCCTTCTCCCCCACCTCGGCCATGAAGAGAGCATATGACGGCGTGGACACCAGCACCGTGGTCTGGAAGTCCTCCATCATCATCAGATGGCGTTCTGTGTTGCCGGCGCTTGCAGGGATCACTGTGGCACCGATTCGCTCTATGCCATAGTGCATGCCGAACCCGCCGGTGAACATGCCATACCCGAATGCCATCTGCGCGCGATCGGTGTGAGTGACACCCGCTGCTGCTGCCACGCGAGCCGTGAGCTCGGTCCACGTATTCAGGTCGCCACGTGTGTAGCCGACGACGATCGGCTTGCCCGTCGTTCCGGATGACGAATGGATCCGCACGACGTCGTCGAGATCCACAGCGAACATGCCGAAGGGATATGTGTCGCGGAGCGCCGTCTTGTCCGTGAAGGGCAACTTGCGAACGTCATCGAGTGACTTTATGTCACGAGGCCTCACTCCTCGGCGATCGAGCTCCTCGCGATAGTATGGAACCCGCTCGTAGACCCAGGAGACAGTCGACTGCAATCGGCGCAACTGCAGCTCGCGCAGCGCCTCACGGTCCATGGTCTCGTATTCACGATTCCAGATCATCGCACATCGTCCTTTCCGTGCCATTTTCCAAGGTAGATCAGTCGAACATCATCATCGGCGAGAAGATCATCGGCGGTACCGGACAGCACGATCTCGCCGGTGCGCATCACATAGCCGCGATCCGCGTGCTTGAGCGCCAGTTTGGCGTCCTGCTCGACCAGTAGAATCGATAGGCCTTCGGCGCGCAGAGCATCGAGGGTATGGAATATCTCGGCAATGACCTTGGGTGCCAACCCAAGGGACGGCTCGTCGAGCAGCAGCACCCTTGGCTTGGACATGAGTGCTCGAGCAACGGCAAGCATCTGCTGCTCGCCGCCTGATAGAGTCTCCGCACTCTGACCCGCGCGCTCCTCGAGTACCGGGAACAGCGAGTACACACGCTCTAGATCTTGAGCAAGAGAGGCCTCTCCCCTCCCCGATTTCGAGTACGCGCCTAGAACGAGATTCTCACGCACGCTCATGGGCCCGAAGAGCATCCGGCCCTCGGGCACGAGCGACACACCGATCCCGACAGCGCGTTCGGGTGTCGTTCTCGTGAGATCCCTATCATCCACGGACACGGATCCCGCGGTTGCGGTCACGAAGCCCACGATCGTCTTTAGAAGGGTGGATTTTCCAGCACCGTTCGATCCGATCACCGTGACCAACTCGCCGGAATGCACCTCGATGTCGATCCCGCGCAGCACATTCACCCGGCCGTAGCCGGATTCCAGCCCCTTCACGCGCAGCGAAGCACCGCGCTCACTCATCTTCATCCTCCTGCCCCAAGTAGGCACGAAGGACTTCCGGGTCCTTCTGAATCAGCCGAGGAGGCCCCTCTGCGATCTTGCGACCCTGATCCAAGACGACGATCTCGTCGCTTATCTCCATGACAAGCCCCATATCATGTTCGACGACTACCAGAGTGACTCCGGCATCCCTGATCCTGTAGAGCGCTTCGGCGAGCGTTGCAGTCTCCGCATGGTTGAGACCGGCCGCCGGTTCGTCGAGCAGCATGAGTGTCGGTCCGGTAGCGAGCGCCCTTGCGATCTCCAGAAGCCGACGCAGACCGTGGGGCATGTCAGCGGCGGGCGAATCAGTCCAACTCTCCAGACCGAGGAGGCGCAGTAGTCTTGCGGCCTCTTCGCGCGCCAGTTTCTCCTCGGTGCCCGTGCCCGGAAGCCGCAATGCAGCGGCTATGAATCCCGTGCGCGTGCGTGCGTGCCTACCTACGAGAACGTTCTCCAGCGCCGTCATCTCCTCGAACAGCTGCGTGTTCTGGAACGTGCGCGCAACTCCACGAAGGACCACCTTGTGCGGCCGCTCACCTGTGAGCTCGCGGCCTTGGAAACTCACACTTCCCTCATCTGGGCGGTCAAAGCCTGTCAGCACGTTGAACAGCGTCGACTTGCCTGCACCGTTCGGACCGATGATCGCCTTGATGGAACCCTCGTGAACGTCGAAGGAGACACCATCGACTGCGGTAAGGCCACCGAACCGACGCGTCACGTCACGCACCTCGAGCAGACTCATGGACGCACACCTGCCCCTCGTCGTCTGCGTCGCAACATTCCTGCGACTCCACCAGGCGCGAACAGCATGACGAGAATGATGATGAGACCGTATACGTCGGCCTCCCAGTCCTGGATCAGTGCGAGAGCGTCTCTCGACAGGCCCGGAATGATCGCATCGGCGAAAGGAAGCAAGGTGAGTAGCGCTGTGGCCACGAACGGCCCTGCGAGTGAGCCTGAGCCGCCCAGAACCGCCATAGCGATGAGAATCACAGAGAAGTGCAAGGAGAACGTGGAGGGCGACACGAAGCCGACCAGATGAGCGTAGAGAGAACCTGCGACGCCTGCGAGCACTGCCGATACCGTGAACACGCGGACCTTGAGTCCGACAATGTCGATGCCGCACGCCATGGCGCCGAGTTCAGATCCGTGAAGGGCTCGCATCGCACGTCCTGGTCTCTGTCGCACGATGTTCGTCGCGAGAAGCAACGTTAGTCCAGCCGCTCCCCATGCCAACAGATAGGTGCCCACCGGAGCGCTCATCTCGAACGACCCGATACTGGGATACGGAATGCTGCCCAATCCATCCGGTCCGCCCGTTATCGGCTGAGCCTCGACGAACGCGATTCGCATTATCTCGCCGAAACCCAGTGTGGCCATAGCCAGATAGTGTCCCTTGAGACGAAGACTGGGCAAGGCCAACAGCACGCCCCCCAGAGCGGAGAGGAGTATCGCAGCGATCAGTCCCACGATCCATGGCAGCCCCAGCGTCGTGGTCGCGTACCCTGACGCATAGGCGCCGATCCCATAGAAAGCGGCATGACCCAACGAAATCTGCCCGGCATAACCGAACAGCAGCGCCAAGCCGGTCACGATGACCACGTTGATCGCTACGAAGCTCAGGACCTTGAGCAGGTATCGATCATCGACCAGGAGCGGCATGCAGGCCACAACAAGTGAGCCGATGGCAAGGGGTGCGAACTTGAGAACTCCCCTTCGCATGCTCACACCTTCTCCCGACGGGATCGGCTGAACAGCCCTTGAGGCCTCACAAAGAGGACCAACAGAAGAACGAGGAGCGAGATCGCGTCCTTGTATGTCGAAGACAGGTACGCGATCGACATGCTCTCGATCAGTCCCAGCATGAGTCCTCCCGCAACAGCTGCGATCGGATTACCAAGACCACCCAGTATGGCGGCGGCAAAGCCTTTGACTCCGACTCTTGCGCCCGCGTCGAATGCAGTCTGAGTGAGGGGCGCAACGCTCAGACCGGCCAGACCACCCAGCGCCGCAGCAAGAGCGAATGAGACGGTCACGATCAGCCTCGTGTCAACGCCCACCAAGCGTGCTGCGTCTCTGTTGATGGCGCAGGCGCGCAACGCGCGGCCCAGTTTCGTCTTGTTGTACACCCAATTCAGGATGACGACCGCCGTGATCGTGAGCCCCCATATCCAGAGTGTCTGTCGCTCGATCGCAGCGCCGAACACCCGCACTGACGGTCCCGACGTGAATGCCGGGATCGCGAGCTCATCGGGGCCGAACAGATGACGCGCAAGCGAACTGAGCAGGAGCGAGCCGCCGATGGTGATGATGATCAGCGACAACTGATCACCATCTTTTCGCGGCCTGATCGCCAGCAACTCGAACAGGATACCCGTGGCCGCGGTCAACAGGATTCCCACAATCGCGGCCAGCCATAGAGGCAGCCCGAACGTTGCGAACGCCCAAACCGAGAACATGCCCCCGAGCATATAGAACTCACCCTGTGCGAAGTTGATCACGCCGGTGGACGCATACACGATCGTGAACCCGAGGGACACGAGCGCGTAGATGGACCCGTTCTTCAGGCCGGAGATCACAAATTGCAGGAGTTCGGATCCACCCACCTGTGGCTAGTCCCCCCCAACAAGCGTCCAGACGCCACCATCGATGCGATACATGACGATGTCATTCTCGGACAGGCCGTTGTGGTCTTGTTCCGTGAAGGTGAAAGTGCCTCCAACGCCGACGAAGTCAGCGGTCTTTTCGATTTCATCACGCAAGTCAGCCGAGGAGAACTCCTCCGGAAGCCGTTTCATGGCCTCAACGATTATGTTGAAAGCGTCGTATGCGTGTCCCGCGAAGATATCAGAAGCATCGCCGTACGCATCGGTGTATCGAGTTGTGAAGTCCTCGGCGACCCCCAACGAACCAACGCAGTCCGAGTACGCTTCGAGCATGAGGATCCTGCCAGCCGCAAACTCGAATCCCTCCGCGGCATCACCGGCGCCTTGCGCCAGCTCAAGTCGCGCATTACCCGGCGCACCAATGATCAGCGGAGCACCCGCAACAAGCTGATCGGAGCTGCTATCGCCATTGAAGCGCAGCGGACCGCCACCCCAGAGATCGATCCAGTTCTTGAGAATCGTGGCGGCCTCAGAACCTGCCGACCACATGAACACGACGTCAGCTTCCGCGCCCTTGATCTTGGTCAACTGAGCTGTCATGTCGGCGTCACCACGGTTGTACGTCTCGTCGGCGACGATCTCCATGCCGTACTCATCGGCGAAGTCCAAGGTTACCTGACGCCCATCCTTGCCATAGCCGCCTGAGTCGGAGATCAGCGCGATCCTGGTCACACCCTGGTCCTTCAGATAGGCCAAGGTGAATGGCACCACCAGGCGGTTGGGCCACGGCGTCTGAAAGACCCACTCATTGAACTCATCGGTGATCACGTTGCCGCCAGCCATTGAGACCTGCGGAATCCCAGCACGCTCAATGTCGGAACGAACAGCCATCGACTGCCCCGTTTCCGTGGCGCCTATGATCGCGAGCACGTCCTCTTTCTCGATCAGCAAAGTGACCGCAGCCTGAGCCTTGGCCTCGTCAGTACCATCATCCTCGAAAAGAACCTCTACAGGCCGACCATGCACGCCGCCCTCATCGTTGATTCGAGCCATTTCCAGCTCAATTGCGTTGCGTTCCGGAGTGCCCAGACCGGCATATGTGCCGGATAGCGACAGAATGGCTCCTATGCGATAAGCCTCGTCCGATGAGGACGAGTTCGCGTCAGAACCACTGTCGCTGGATGCACATCCAGTCAGCGTCAGGGCGATCACACACGCAATCGATATCAACGTTCTCGTGCGACGAAACATGGCCGACCCCCAGAGTTGTACTCGTTTGCTACTCGGCAAGCACCCAAGCGCCGTCTTCGACCCTGTACATCACCAGGTCTGAAGCGGCCATTCCGTTGTGATCGTCAGCAGAGTAGTTGAACGTGCCTCCAATGCCAACGAAATCCGAGGTGTCCTCGATCGCGTCACGAAGCGACTCGCCTGTGACCTCGCCGTCAACCCGTCCCAGGGCGTCAACGATGATGTGCAGTGCGTCATAGGCATGACCGGCGAAGGTATTGGGCGCCTCACCGTAGGCCTCCGTGTAGCGGTCTATGAAGTCCATCGCCACCTCATAGTTCTCGGTGTCGGTGCCATAGGACTCTGGGATGAGGATCTTGCCTGCTGCGAACACGAAGCCCTCCGCAGCGTCACCCGCACCCTCTATGAACTCCATTCGCGCATTGCCATGGGTGCCAATAAGAGGGATCTCCAGTCCGAGCTGGTCCATGTTGCTCGCTACGATCGCGGCTTCCTTGCCCGCTGAGACGATCATGACTGCTTCAGCGCCCGACCCCTTGATCTTGGTCAGCTGCGCGGTCATGTCGGCGTCACCAGGATTGAACTCCTCGGTGGCGACGATCTCGATATCGAACCCAGTGATCAGATCAGCGACAACTGCGGCTCCATCCTTGCCAAAGCCACCCGAATCGCTGATGAGTGCGATCTTGCTGATGCCCTGTCCCTCAAGATACTCAAAGGTGAACGGGGCGACGAGCGTGTTCGACCACGGCGTCTGGAACACCAAAGGATCGAAATCCGAGGTGACGACCGTGCCTCCTGCTGGCGAGACCTGTGGAATACCAGCGGCGTTGATGTCGCCCCTGATCGCCATGGTCGCGCCTGTCCCCGTCGCGCCGAGAACGGCAACGACATCTTCTTGATCGATCAAACGTGTGACAGCAGTGACAGCTGCTGCGGAATCTGTCGCGTCATCCTCGATGATGACCTCGATCAGATGCCCATTCACGCCTCCAGACTCATTGATCCTTGCAACCTCTAGCTCGATAGCCTTCTGCTCCGGAGCTCCCAAACCCGCGTACGTGCCGCTAAGCGACAGTACCGCCCCAATGCGGTAAGGCTGCTCATCCTGGGCTACCACTTCTTCATCGGCATCCGACCCACATCCTGCCATCGGTACGATGATGATCGCCGAGGCGAGTATCAACGCGAGTGGGAGGATCCACCTACTATCTCGCATGACCCCTACCTTTCGATTGTCAACACACGACCTTTGATGTATCCGTAGAGGCCGTGTGTCGCCTCCATGCGCCTCTTGGCGCCTGTCTTGTGCGCTACACTCGCGCTATCTCCTCCTGCGATACGAGCCTCACAGGTTTGTTGTCCAGCAGTTTGAGCGAACGATCCGCATCCGCAACATTGATGACCACGTACGTGGATATGAGCGAGTACACATACTCGATGTTGACCCCGGCACCCGACACGATCTTGAGCACGGTTGCCAGGCCACCGGGTTGATCGGGTAGATCGATGCAGATGACATCGTTCTCCTTGACTGTGAAGCCTCCAGCCTTGAGCACGGCAGCGCCCTTGTCCGGATCATCGACTATCAGCCTGAGGATGCCGTAATCCGCCGTGTCGGATACTGAGAACCCTCTGATATTCACATCTTGGCCACCGAGAGCGTCAGTCACGTCGCTGACGCGTCCAGCCTTGTTCTCGATGAAAACGGACAGCTGTCGCACCTTCATAGTGCACACTCCCCCTTCTCGCATGCTTGTCTGCCCAGTTCGAAGGCTCGCATATTGTCTTCAACTGTCTTGGCGGGAACCCTGGCAGCGATCACATCGCGCCAAGCTTCGACTTCGAACTCCAGCCCTGTCGACAACGCGCCGAGGAGGACGATGTTGGCCGACTTGATGCTGCCGATCTCACATGCGAGCTCCTCAGCATCAAGGAATATGGCCCGTTCATCGTCGAGTATCGCCTCAAGCCCTGTAGGTGCCGGCATCGTGCCGAGCAACACGGGCATGGGCTGAATGAACCTGGCATTGACCATCAGCCGACCATCTGGCTTCACGAAATGCAGCTGCCGACCGGCCTCGGTGATCTCGAACGCCACAAGATGGTCAACGCTGCCAGGATGAGCGATAGGAGAGTGAACCTCATCTCCGAAGCGAACGACGCTCGTGACCGACCCGCCGCGCTGTGCCATTCCGTGAACCTCGGATAGCTTCACGTCGAAGCCCGACGCAGCAGCCACCTTGGCCAGAACATCTGCGGCGAGTATTGTGCCTTGACCGCCCACTCCTGCCAGCATGACCGTGACCGTGCTCATCAGACACCCCCGATGTCGCACGCGGGACCAGTGGCTTCGATCGCGTCATATCGGCACACCTGAACACATTGGCTGCAGCCGACGCATATCGTCACATCGATCTCAGCCTTGCCCGTGGACGTCTTGGATATCGCTGGACACCCGAGACCGATACAGAGGCCACATGCATTGCACATCTCATCGTTGACCGAGAACGGCAACTCCTTCTCCTTGAGGAGCAGAGCGCAGGGCGCTTTGAACACGATCACGCTGAGGCCGTCGTGTGCCGTCTCCTCGCGCAATGCTTGCACCGACGCGGCCAAGTCGTGCGGATCGACAGTACGGACCCTGTCGATTCCAAGAGCGGAGCACAGCGCCTCGATGTTCAGCTCACGGCTCTTGGTCCCCATGAGGGTTTGTCCATTGAGCGGATTGCCTTGATGTCCCGTCATCGCGGTGATGCGATTGTCCAAGATCGCCACGGTGGACGCGCCACCGTTGTAGGCGATATCCACAAGCCCGGCCATACCGCTGTGTGCGAATGTAGAGTCACCGATAACGGCAACCACTGGACGCTTCATGTTGCTATCTGACCGAGCGATCTCCAGACCGTGGGCCATACCGATGCTGGCGCCCATACATACACAGCTGTCCATCGATGACATCGGCGGTAGCGCCCCAAGTGTGTAGCATCCGATATCACCGGTGACGATCGCGTTGATCTTTCGGAGCGCATGATAGGCGCCACGATGTGGGCATCCGGGACACATGAGCGGTGGTCTGGGGGGAAGGTCGTCGATGGCTTCCCGCAACTGGGGCGCCGAAAGCCCGAATGCAGCGCCGATAGCGGCGGACGATAGCTCACCGGTTCGTGGAATATACAGCTCCGAGACCTCAAGTCCCATAGACCTCAGGCTCGACTCGAGGTATGGGTCAGCTTCCTCGACCACGACCAAACGCCCAACAGATGACGCGAATTCGGTCAGTCGCTTCACAGGAAGCGGGAACCCCATACCAAGCTTGAAAACCGAAGCCTCAGGCATTGCCTCACGTACATACTGGTATGAGACACCGGAGGTGACTATGCCGATGCTCGAATCGCGCATCTCCACACGATTGAGAGACGTCGTTTCGGCGAAGTCGACCAGAGCCGATAGCCGATCATCCAGATCCACTCGGCGGCGGCGAGCCATCGCAGGCATCATCACCCATTTCGATGGATCTGACACGTACTCTCCAAGTGCAGCTGGGGTGATCGTGTCGCCGGTCTCCACAAGGCCTTTGGAGTGAGAAACGCGTGTGGTCGAACGCACGATCACAGGAATATCGAAGCGCTCTGAGAGTTCGAAGGCCTGCTTCGTGAACTCAAGCGCCTCGCCTGAATCCGAAGGTTCCACCAAGGCGACCTTCGCGAAGCGTGCGTAGTTGCGTGAATCCTGTTCGTTCTGCGATGAGTGCATTCCGGGGTCGTCCGCCACCAGAATCACTAGACCTCCGCCTACGCCCGTGTAGGCCAGCGTGAATAGAGGATCCGCGGCCACATTCAGCCCGACGTGCTTCATGGTGACGAGAACTCGAACCCCACCCAGGCTGGCACCCGCAGCGACCTCCAAGGCTACCTTCTCGTTGGGAGCCCATTCTGCGTACACATCTGGCAGTTTGACGAAGCTCTCCAGCGTCTCAGTGGACGGCGTGCCCGGATATCCGACGCCAACCTTGACGCCGGCCTCCCACGCACCCCTTGCAACCGCCTCATTGCCGGAAAGTAGTGTTCCTGACACCACACGCCTACCCCTCAGCCGCGCCTCGTACACGCGTGAATTCGCTTGTTCGCAATTGGACGAATGATACCACAGGGCAGGGCGAATGCACTGGGGTGAATACTCATTCATGGGGTCATCGCCAGCAGGTCTAGAACCTTGAGGCTCCTACGTAATCACCGGAGACCTGTATTCGTGCGATGAGGGACTGGACTTTGACCGTCTCACCCGTCTGTGGGGCGTGCAGATAGTCCCCGTTCCCCACGTAGATGCCCACATGGTGAACTTGAGAGGGATCACCGTCGTAGCCGAAGAAGACCAGATCACCCGGTGTTAACAAGTCGACACGATCACTCGGGATGTGCTCACCCGACAGATACTGAGATCTGCTGTTGCGTGGAAGCGAGATGCCGATCTGCTCGTAGGCGTACTGGGTCAAACCCGAGCAGTCGAATCCTGAGGGTGAAGCGCCGCCCCAGACATAGGGAACGCCCACATACTGCAAAGCTATCGACACGACTTCGGGATGACCGACACCAAGACCCTCTACGTCCACCGGTGGCACCACCCTAGCGGCTGCTGTTGCACGTGCGGCCTCCAAAGCACGAGCGGCTTCGGCGGCGCGAGCAGCGGCGGCCTCGGCCTCGATCCGCTGCCTCTCACGCTCTTCGTCCACCAGATCAGCGATCTCGTCGTCGAGCCGATCAATGTAGTTGGCCTGTTGCTCAAGTGCCTTTTCGACCTGAGTCTTCTTCACAGCTGCGTTATCTCTGAGCGTGGCCTGCTCATTGCGACGCGACTCCAGGCTCGCCTGCGCCAGCTCTACTCGACGCTCAGTCTCTCTGACGGCCTCCACAACATGAGCATCGCTTCGTCCAATGCGAGACAGGAAATCCAATCGCGTCACAAGATCCCTGAACGATACTGTGTCCAGGAGAACCTCAATGGGATTGACTCCTCCTGACCTGTACATACGTTCAGCACGTTGTGCCAAGACTCTCTGGGCCGCGACGAGTTCGGCCCTCGCCGCCTGAAGCTCCTCTGCAGTGGTCTTGAGTTCCAGATCAGTGGAATCAAGAGCGGCTTGGATCTCGGCGAACTCCTCGGCACGAAGTTCGACCTGAGTGGCGAGTTCGGAGAGTTGCGCTTGAGCAGCCTGCGCCTCTGCGCGCTTGGTCTCAATCTCAGGAGTGGAGACATCAGAGGGTTCAGCTTGCGCGATTCCCGCCAATGAGAGAATGAGGAAGCAACACACGGCTAGGCGTGTGGACAGGCGAACCGCTGTAGATGAGCGGAACCGCACGATACCTCCGGCTGCGATGTCGTTCTACGAAGAGGACCGTCCAGTGCGAATCAGCATGCATTCACATGAAAATGATACCATAATCAGTCCCGGCTCATTCATGCAGTGGGTCTCGGGAGTACTGTCACCGTCACGGGAGATCCGGGTGCGAGCAACCTTAGAGCGGGTCTTGAGCGCCGTCCTTGCGACGAGTCTCGTCTTGTCGATCCCCGCTGTCGCCCTCGCGACGCCGGGTAACGAGAGTTCATCCACCTCCACAACGTCATCTGTGACGCCAGTCGTTCCCAACATTCAGGCATTGGATGCAGCGACCACTCGCGTTCTTGAGCTCGAGGGTCTCATCGAAGATCACAAATCCGAGGATATCGCCATCACAGAACGCATCGACGTGGTGAACCTACGCATGTTCGAACAGCAGGACCTTCTTGCAGCAACTCGCATCGAGCTTGGTCGCACAAAGACGGTGTACCAAGGTCGGCTCGTCAGGATCTACAAGAATCGCACTCAGAGCCCCGTACAGATCCTTCTCGAAGCCGAGTCACTTTCGGACTTCGTCAACTGGGCGCTTCTACTCACCAGGATCGCCGAACAGGATCAGATCGCCTACAAGCAGGCGATCATCGCCGCTGCCGATGCAGAGTACCAAGCATCGGTTCTCGATGATCTCAAGGCTCAGCTCGTCGAGCTCCAGAGGATACAGCGTGTGAGTACCGAGGAACTCGAAGAGGCACTCGGTGAGCAACATGATCTGGTTGCCCGCCTGAACGAGAGTTCGCTGCAGTTGCTGGCGGCACGCCGCACTGCCACCAAGACGACGCGACGCGAGTGGCTTGACGGCTCGATTCCCATCGGAGCGCCAATTCCCATGACCGTCGCCACAGTCGAGCCCTATTCTGATCTGACGTTCACAGTTCCGGCTCATCAGCCTCTGAGGTACGTGGTCACGGGGCAAGCTTTCTCGGCGGTGTGTTCATGGTACGGCCCTGGCTTCAACGGACGCCTCACCGCCTCAGGTCAGGTATTCAACCAAGATGACTTCACATGCGCCTCTCGCACCCTTCCGTTCGGGACAAGACTCGCCCTGACACGCGGCAACAGAAGGATCATCGTTGTAGTTAATGATCGTGGACCGTTCATTGCAGGGCGGGATCTCGATCTCTCCAAGGCGGCCGCTGAGGCTCTTGGCTTCTCCGGAGTTCAGACCGTTCAAGCCGAGTTCGTATCTGTGGCTGGGACGAACTGAAGCATCGCCAGAATCAACGAAGGCCCCAACGAACCGTGACCTTCGGGTCTTGACTGCACTCAACTCATAAGACTAATGAACGTATCCTGTCAGTCGACGTGAATCAACGACACAATCCTTGAGTCGCCTAGCTTCTCGCGACCATTGAGGAAATCCAGTTCGATCAGAAACGCGAAACCTGCAACACGGCCACCTGCGGCACGGACTAGCTCAGCCTTGGCTGCCGCCGTACCCCCCGTAGCCAGAACGTCGTCGACGATCAGCACCACATCGTCGGCACCGATGGCATCTGCGTGCACTTCCAGGGTATCTGTGCCGTACTCAAGCGCGTACACCACACTCTTGATCGCATGCGGCAGCTTACCTGGCTTTCTGGCTGGCACGAAACCTGCACCCAGACGATATGCCAGTGCCCCCCCAAAAATGAACCCACGCGCCTCGGCTCCCATGACTTTGGTCACGCCGGCCCCTGCATACTCGTCGGCCAGTACATCGATGGTCTGCTTGAAGCCCTCCGGGCTTGCAAGAAGCGGCGTGATGTCCTTGAACACGATGCCCTTCTTGGGAAAGTCAGGAATATCGCGGATGTAGGAATCCAAGTTCACGTGCATTGCCTCCTCGGCTTGTGTTGGACCTAACAAGGGTAGCCATTCTGCACGTGCAGTGCCACCCAAAGATGAACTAGAGAACGCCCGTCAACTTCTGCAGCTGCTCAGTGGTGCCCAGAACCACCAGCTTGTCGCCAACACGCATGACTGTGTCCGAAGCCGGGTTCGTATTGACCGTACCGTCAGCAGTCATGACCGCAAGAATATACGCACCGGTACGAGCTCTGACCTGTGACTCCTTGATGCTCGTGTTCGCATACTGTGATCTCGAATCGATATCGACCTGCTGAAGCGTGAACTCAACGTCGTCCCCGTGAGTGACAATGTCCAGATAATCCGAGACAACGGGTTGAAGCACCATGGCTGCCATGCGTCGTCCCCCAATGAGGTTCGGGGTCATGACGCGATCGGCACCGGCTCGCAACAGCTTCGCTTCACTCGATTCATGTGATGATCGGGCCACGATGAAGAGGTCGGGGTTGATGGTACGGGCAGTCAGCGCGACGAAGAGGTTGTCCGCGTCCGTATCCAAGGTGGTGATCAAGCTGCGCGCCTTGCCAATGCCAGCCGAAAGCAGCACACCCTCATCTGTGGCGTCCCCCTCTATGCGAAGCCAATCGCGCTCTGTCGCCTCAGCAAGACACTCCTCGCACTGATCGATCACAACGAACGGAACGTCCTCCTCGGCCAGCTTGCGCGCGACGGCGGTTCCCACGCGTCCGAGACCTGCAACGATATGGTGACCCTCGAGATTCTCTACTGCTCTGTTCATGCGACGCCCTTCCAAAAGCCCCCTGAGATGCCCTTCGACCATGAAATCTATGAACGTACCGAACGAGAAACCAAGGGCACCAACGCCAGCAAGTATCAGGACCATAGTGAGCGCGCGGCCGTGATCGCTGAGATCGTGCACCTCGCTGAAGCCAACAGTCGCAATGGTGATGACAGTCATGTAGAGCGAGTCGAACAAAGACCAACCCTCGAGAAGCATGTAGCCCAGAGCTCCAAGGACCACGACACCGAGAAGCGACCCTACAGCAAGGGCAAGACGTCGGAACATCAGCTCATCACCTCGTCCCGCAAGGTGGCCACATATGGAAGATTCCTGTACATGCCATCGAGATCCAATCCATAGCCGACCAAGAACCGATCAGGCACGCGGAATCCCTGATATGTGATCGGCAGATCCACGATGCGACGGACACCTTTGTCCATCAAAGTGCAGACCTCCAAGCTTGCCGGGCCACGGCGTCGCAAGACCTCCAGAACATAGTGGAGTGTGAGTCCGGTGTCTATGATGTCCTCAACCACAACGACAGACGCTCCCTCGATCGAATCATCCAGATCCTTGGTGATCCGAACTGAACCCGAAGCGGCCGGGCCGTACGCTGACACGGCCATGAAGTCCAACGACACCGGCATGTCCGTCGCGCGACACAGGTCCGACAGAAAGAACAAGCCCCCACGAAGCACTGTGATCAAGCGCAGATCATGACCTGTGTGATCGCGAACGAGAGATTCACCCAGTTCTCTGACACGTGACTCAATAGCCTCCTGTTTGAGCAGAATGCCGTCACAGACTTCGGGAAGCGGATGATTCATTCGGGCCCGTCCTCGTCGGATGATCCAGCCACCAGTCCCCCACCGGATTGATGCGCCTGCTCCATGACGGGGAGACCGAAACGCAGGAGCAAGCGACGAAAGTCCTTCTGGTAGAAGATCTTGACGTTGACTCCGGGATAGAGCTCCTTCAGACGTCTGACCTTGCGGTTCTTCTTGGTGACCAGCTTCTGATTCATTGTGGTCAATTCGATATAGAGATTGAAGTCAGGCAGGTAGAAGTCGGGAGAGAATGAGGCAATGACGTTGCCGTCTCCGTCCCATTCGATCGGGAACGTGGTGGGCTCATACGCCCATCGCAAGCGGTAGTACTCAAGGATCTCTGCCGCCACACGCTCGCTGGGATGCGCGAAGTCGATCTGGTCGAGGTCGTGGACATACGCGTCCTCCGTTGGCTCCGTGCGAACCCAGTCCCTGTCAACGCTGTCCGGCGCGACTGACATTGGGATCACACGAGGTCCTCGAAGTGGGCCCCCAGCGCCTTGTGAAGCAGGTCGCCCTTGAGTTGACCTGTCAGCTCTGAGAGTCCTGTCAGCGCCTCTATGAGCTTCTGCCGGGTCTCAGGAGTGCGGTGACGAAACGCCGGCGTCAATATCTGCGCGAAGAAGGTCGCCTCGCGTTCAGCGAACGTCTCATACATGCGCAGGTGACGCGGCTCGACACCGAATCTACGCAGATCCCATGCGGCGTGGAGCACGTTGACGTCAGCACGCGTGATCTCCGAGCCGTGCGATCCATCGACGAGCTCTATGAGATGGAACTCCTCCAGCTCTTTGACGAAGGAGACGGGAAGGCCGAGTTGTGTAGGTGCATCCTCGACAAGCACGGTCTCGGCATTCTCCAAAGGGAGGCTGACCTTCTCCGATCGGCCAGACATACCTCCGCGCAACTCGGGTGGGACCTTGCCCTTGTCGTAGTCGGCCAACTTGTCCCTGATGATCGCCAACGGAAGGAAGTGGTCTTTCTGCAGTCTGAGAATCATCTCGATCCGACCTACATCATCAGAAGAGAACTTGCGATACCCGCCGGCTGTGCGCTCCGGGGTGATGAGTCCCTCCTCTTCGAGGAAACGTACCTTGGATATCGAAAGGTCCGGATGGGCACTCTCGAGCGCCTCGACGACCTCACCTATGGTCAAGTAGTCGCGACCGCTCACTTCTGTTCCCCCGCCATGAAGATCATCTGGAAAGTCCCTATCTGAACGATATCCCCATTCTCCAGGGGCGCCGAGTCAACACGCACTCCGTTGACGTACGTCCCGTTAAGAGAACCAGTATCGCGCACCGAGACCGCCCCACCCTGCAACTGCAACAAAGCGTGGCGACGAGACACAGTGACATCGTTCAAAAAGATGTCGCATCCGGGATCCCTGCCCAGCGAATACTCATCGGCATCCAGATAGAATCGTTCGCCGACCTCAGGGCCTTTGCGGACGACCAGCACTGGACCTTCCTCAGGCGCCGCAATGGACTCCCTGGCGACAACGCTTCCATCTCGCACAGGAGCGAACTTGAGCGTTGTTCCCTCGATGCGCACACCGCACGAAGGACACGACTTGTCATCGGCTCCAACTCGGGCTCCGCATGCCGGACACTCGCTCATCGCTGCCTCCTAGGTGTATCGCACAACGGACATGTGCGATCAGTTCTTGAAGCCGAAATCCCGTTTCTCGAACGAAGATGCAATCTGCTCCTCGAGTGCACCGGCGATTTCGGGATTCTCCAACACATGAGCAAGCTTCTCCTCGCTCAACCTGTTCTTGACGTAGGGGTCATTGAGAGCTTCTGTCAACTTGCGACCATTGTGAACCTCACGAATGACATACTCGATCACTCGCTCCTCGACAGCGTCTGTGGCGAGGTCCTCCATGAAGTCACGAAGCTTATCGGTGATGGACACTGATCCTCCTTTGCGGGCAGCAGCGAAGCCGCTGGCTTACTCTTCATCGCCCTCATCGGGCGCTGACACATCATATCTGGACACGCCACGAAGATCATTGGCAAGAATATCTATCAAGCGCTCAACATCGCCTCCGGAGATTATATCCTCCCCGGACTCGCGCTGACCTTTGAGCCGACGAACGAGCTCGGCGCGTAGGATATCGATCTTGCCGTGCAGTACACGGCGCCGATACGAAACCTTCTGCTCCTCATCATAGAGCTCGTCGAGCAGCTCTCTGAGTTCCTCATTGCTCTTGCTCCCCAAATCGAGCAAGGCCTTGTCCATTCGCTCATTTCTCTCGCTCATGTCCCCTCCAGATGACAGGCCCGACTACAAGTCGAACATTCTGAGATTGTATCAGAGAAGACTGACCCTCACCTCGGGAATGAGGGTTTCTGCAAGACCACGTTCCGAGGAAGTGATAGGTCCCTCACGAAGCTGAATGTCCAACCCTCTTTCAAAACCAAGAATGACTGCGGCCCTAAGGGCTGCCTCACCGGGCGGAGTCAGCAGCCTGTCTGCCAGAGTTGCCGTGTTAGCTGCAAGATCGGATCGTTCAACATCATCCAGACGAAAGACTCTGGACTCACGCTCGATGTCACGGTTCACGACGAACGAGCCGTGCTGCATTACCGTGCCACCCTGCCACACCTGTGCGGAACCCGAGAGCTTGGCCGCGCCCACTGAGAGATCCGCATGCGTAGCATGGAGATAGCATGCCGCAGAACCGCGCTCCCCTCGCGATCGAGACGTCAGCTCCGCCTCCACTCCTAGCTCTCGGTACGCCTCAACAAGAGCGGCGCAAAGGTGCCGATAGCTGGCTGACACGCCCCTCGGCACCCCATCCGCCGCCGAAGCCACGACCGAGTACGTGAGCTCGTCGTCGTGGAGTACTCCTCGGCCACCCGTGAATCGACGCACGACATCGATTCCTTCCCGGCTGAGCACACCGGGATCGACGTCATTCGCATCCTGGAATCTACCCAGGGTCACCGTGGGACGTCGCCATCCGTACAGCCGCACCGACGGCGGCGAATCGCCCTTCTCTTTGGATAACTGAACGGCCCGGTCAATGGCCATGTTCCAATGGCCGTCCTCCGAGCCGTCCAGGATCAATCTCCACTCTTGCGTCATGCGGTCAGCTACTCTCCGACACTCCACCTGAGGTCGGGTCGCTTGACCGCCCGCGCCTCATCCACTCGGCGAACCGGTGTGCTATAGGGCGCACCCTTCACAGTGTCCGGATCCGTCGACGCTTCTTCCGCAATCGCGATCATCACATCTGCGAACCGGTCCAGATCGGCAAGAGGCTCGGTCTCTGTCGGCTCTATCATCAGTGCTTCCTCGACGATCAGCGGGAAGTAGACCGTCGGCGGATGGAATCCGTAGTCAAGGAGTCTCTTGGCTATGTCCAGCGCTCTAACACCATGCTCCTTCTTCTGTCTGCGACCAGAGAGCACGAACTCGTGCATGCAGTGCCTGTCGAAGGGCAGCTCGTACGTATGCTTGAGACGTTCCTTGAGGTAGTTGGCCGAGAGAACCGCTTGCTCAGCGGCTTCCTTGATACCAGCACCGCCAAGCGCACGGACATACGTGTATGCACGAACCAGTACGCCGAAGTTTCCATAGGAGGACCTCACCCGGCCTATGCTGCATTCAGGCGTGCTGAGCCCGTATGTACCGTCGTCGTACTTGACCGGGATCGGACCAGGTAGAAATGCTCCCAGCGACGGCGTCACGCACACGGGCCCCGCGCCGGGGCCGCCACCCCCGTGAGGTGTGGAGAATGTCTTGTGCAGATTGATGTGCAACGCATCGAAGCCCATGTCCCCGGGGCGAGACACGCCCATGATCGCATTGAGGTTGGCCCCATCGCAGTATGCGAGTGCCCCGACCTCATGCACGGCAGCGGTGATCTCCAGGATCTGATCGTCAAAGAGGCCCACTGTGTTGGGATTCGTCAGCATCAGCGCCGCGACGTCCGTGTCGAGCGCCTCACGCAACGCCACGAGGTCGACACGTCCCCTGTCATCACTGGGCACGGTGGTAACCTCGTAGCCGCACATGGAGACGGTCGCGGGGTTCGTGCCATGAGCGGTGTCCGGGATGATCACTCTTGAGCGAGGGCCCCCGTTGGCCGTATGGAACGCACGAAAACACAGGAGCGCCGTCAGTTCGCCGTGAGCTCCCGCAGCGGGCTGCAGAGTGACGCTGGGCAGGCCCGAGATCTCGCCGAGAACATCAGCGAGTGTGACCATCAACTCGAGGGCACCTTGTATGGCTCCAACCGGCTGAGCCGGATGAAGGGCTGCGAAGCCCTCGAGGCGCGCCGCATCTTCGTTGATTCGTGGGTTGTACTTCATGGTGCACGAACCAAGCGGGTACATACCGGAATCCACGCCAAAGTTCATGGAGGCCAAGTGCGCGTAGTGACGGGCGACCTCCACCTCGGTCACCTGCGGCAGATGCGGCAGCACACTTCGCGCCGCACCACCCAGGACCTCATCGAGATCCACGTCGGGAACGTCCAACTCTGGCGGGACAACACAACGAGCATCATCCGAGCCGACCTCGAGTATCAGACCACGTGGACCTCGCTTGGGCCTCACGCCGGAGATTCGATTCATTCTGTCGTTCACAGGGACTCCACCTCACGAACGAAGCTGTCCATTTCAGCGCGGGTGCGACGCTCGGTCACCGCGAGGAGAACACCGGAATCGAGTGGTGTCATCGCCTTGCTCAAGTCCACCCCGGCGAGATAGCCACGGTCGAGCATGCGACGCTGCATTTCCGCCACATCGCCCTGGTAGGACAACGCGAACTCATAGCCGAACGGCACATCCCAAGGAGAAGTGAATCGGCCTGTCGCTATGAGTCGCTCGCGGAGATAGTGTGCCTTCGAGACACACGCTCGTGCAGTATCAGCGAGTCCGTGCCGTCCAACGGCCGACATGTACACAGCAGCGGAAAGGGCGCAAAGCGCCTGATTGCTGCAGATATTGCTGGTCGCTCTCTCGCGACGGATATGCTGCTCTCTGGTGGAGAAAGTGAGCACGAACGCATCGTTTCCGTCCACGTCCACGGTCCGACCAACAAGGCGTCCGGGCATCTGGCGAATGTTCTTCTGACGGCACGCGAAGAAGCCGAACGCAGGCCCGCCCAGGCTCATGGAGTTGCCGAGCGGTTGCCCCTCTCCAACCACGATGTCCGCGCCAGCGCCAGCCGGCGGCTCCATGACGCCCAACAACATCGGGTTCGTCGCCACAACAAGAAGCCCGCCTGCCTCATGAGTGAGCTCGCCGATGAGATTCAGGTCCTCCAGCGAACCGAAGTAGTTGGGCGAAGCGATCAGCACGGCTGCCGCGTCCTTGACCGCCTCACGCAGTCCGGCAAGCCCCTCGGTCCGGGTGACGCCGGACTCGAACTGCACTCGTACTACCTCGACCGTGCCAGCGGCCGCGTAGGTGTCCAAAGTCTCGATCCATTCCGGGTGCACCGCCTCGGAGACGACGATCTTTGAGCGCTTGGTGACGCGAGCGGCCATGAACGCAGCCTCGACCAACGCAGTCGCACCGTCGTACATGCTAGCGTTCGCCACTTCCATACCCGTGAGCTCGCAGATCATGGACTGGAACTCATAGATGGCCTGAAGGGTGCCCTGGCTGACCTCTGGCTGATATGGGGTGTACGCCGTGAAGAACTCCGGCTTCCGAATGACATGATCAACGATCGAAGGAATGTAGTGGTCGTAACACCCAGCCCCTGCGAAACTCACCAATCGACCCGTAGGAGAGTTTGAATCGGCCAGTTCGCGTAGATGCGAAGCCAGCTCCATCTCCCCCATCGGACTCGGAATCGCGAGCTCACCATCGAACATGACCTCATCGGGCACGTCTGAGAAGAGCGAACTCACATCCGAAACGCCGACAGCGCGAAGCATTGCTTCGCGCTGCTCGCACGTAATAGGTATATACCGCATGCGTTCTATGCCTCGTTTACGAACGCCTCATAGTCCTCGGCAGACATGAGTCCGTCGAGTCCAGAGGTGTCAGAAAGCTTCACCTTGATCATCCAGCCATCGTTGTAGGGACTCGCGTTGACCGTCTCAGGAGTGTCATCGAGCGCATCGTTGACGGCCACGATCTCACCGGACACCGGCGAAAAGAGTTCAGAAACGGACTTCACTGACTCGATCTCGCCGAAAGTCTCGCCTGCGACGACTTCATCGCCCGCTGCGGGCAGATCGACGTAAACGACCTCGCCCAGCTGGTCCTGCGCGAACTGAGTGATGCCCATGACTGCGATGTCACCCTCGACCCGCACCCACTCGTGCTCCTTGTCGTACTTGAGATCTTTTGGATACATGAGTTCGACGCTCCTTTCGAAATGAACAGTTTCGTGTCTACAGAGATGTCTTCTTGACGAACGGAGGGCGCGTCACGATCGCTCTCGCCAACTTCTTGCGAATGGCGATCTCGAACTCAGTACCCTCAGTGGCGACATCAACCGGCACATATGCCGTTGCGATGCCGATTTCGAGAGTCGGAGAGAACGTGCCGCTTGCAACCTTACCCACCTCGGTCCCGTCATGCAACACAGAACATCCATGCCGAGGAATGCCGTCTTCAACGGTGAGGCCCACAAGCTTGCGTGAAGGACCCACTTCTCTGATTCTCACTATTGCCTCGGCGCCCACGAACCCCGTCTTGTCCTTGCCGATCGTCCAGCCCAGACCGGCGGTGACAGGGTCGACACTGCGATCCATATCATTCCCGTACAGGTGATAGCCCATCTCGAGTCGCAAGGTGTCACGAGCACCCAGGCCACAAGGCGTGACACACTCGAAACTCAGAAGCAGTCGCCAGATCGCTATGGCGTTGTCCGCGTGACAGAGTATCTCCACACCGTCCTCGCCGGTGTAACCGGTCCGTGCAATGAGCGCTGGCACGCCATCCAGGCCTGCGGCACCAATATGGAAACGATCCGGCACTTCGAACTCTGGACCAGCCAGATCACGTATGACCTCAAGCGCATTGGGACCCTGCACCGCAATCAGTGCGGTGCGTTCGGATTCGTCAGCCAGCTCCACATCCGTCGGACAATGAGACTTCATCCACTCGAAGTCCGTTTCGTGATTGGCCGCGTTCGCGATGATCAAGTACTCGAGGTCTCCGCTGTGATACACGATCAGATCGTCGATGATTCCGCCGCTCTCGTCGCACATGAGGGTGTACTGGGCGGCGCTCAGGTCATCGATCCTGTGAAGATCATTAGTGAGAAGACCTTGCAGGAAATCGAACGCACCGAGTCCGAAAACACGGAACTCCGCCATATGGGAGACATCGAATATGCCTACCGATGATCGCGTGGCACGATGCTCGTCGATTATCCCAGAGTACTGAACCGGCATCTCGTAGCCCGCGTACGGCACCAGACGTGCTCCAAGCACTTCGTGCTCGGCATGAAGCGGCGTATGTTCTAGTTTCTGACCCATGTCTCCCCTTTCACATGCCCGTCCACTACAAGCAAGGCATGATCCGCCGTCTTCACCTTATCGCCCCTGCCATGCGAGAACCTCAGTGAGATACCGTGGTCTCGGCCGTCATGGCACCACCGAATACGAAACGCCAAGCCCTGATCACGGTGATCTTCGCTCGCTCCAACAATCCAGGCTTCTCGACATCATATGCCGAGATGATCGGCACCTGTCCCAGCAGGAGATCCCCTTGAATCACTGTCAGTGTGCCGAGTCGATCGCCACGTGCTACAGGTGCATCGATCTCCTTGAATAGGTCGATGCGACTGACGACCTCTCCATCGGCGTCGAATACCGGGAGGAAGGCATCCTCGGCAACCACGGCAAGAACGACCCGGTCCAGATAGTCTGGCACCGCTACAACTCCGGCCGTGTCATCCCGTGACGCTATCGGTCGGACGGAAAAGTGCTCGAAGCCCCAATCCAACAATCGTCGTGCCTCGATGAACCGACGATCCTGCGAGTTCGTTCCGAGAACGATCGCCATAAGGTCGATTTCGTCGCGCTCGGCCGAGGCCGCCAGACAGTACCCGGCCCTGTTCGTCCACCCGGTCTTGATTCCTGTCGCCCCAGGGTAGCCGCCGACGAGCTCATTGGAGTTTCGGAGAGTTCGAGCTCCATCGCCGCCGCTCACAGTAGTCTCTGCGAGACCCACGACTCGTGCGAACTCATCAAGACGCATAGCGTACCGCGCCATCGTTGCAAGGTCGCTGGCAGTCGAATAGTGGTCGGGATCATCGAGTCCGTGAGGATTCGTGAAGTGAGTATCTTGGAGATCGAGATCCACTGTCTTCGCGTTCATCATCTCAACGAACGCTTCCTCACCACCTGCTATGTGCTCGGCCAGCGCGACAGCTGCATCGTTGCCCGACTTGACCAGCATGGCCTCAAGCAACTCCCCGACGCTCAAGGTGTCACCGGCCTTGATGCCCGCTGCGGATTCACCGGTGCTAGCCGCCCCTGCACTGACGCTGACCTTCTCATCCAGTTCAGCGGACTCCAACACGACAATAGCGGTCATGATCTTGGTCGTGCTCGCCATTGCCCTGCGTTCATTCGAATCACGAGACCAGAGTTCACGCCCGTCCGAAGTGACCAATATGCCCGCCGGCATACTCAGATCAGGCAGCGCTATCGATGTCGCCCCCGTCGTTCCCACGTCGACTCCCGCGACGCGGTCAACCGCGACAGCGCGCCCTGTCAACGACACCACTCCGGACGCCAGCAGCAAGAATAGGACGATTGCGCGGCGCAGGAACCGTGATTCATGGACGTGATTCATGCGGTAGAGAACTCCAATTCAACAATAAGGTTGTTCGTGTCGATTACTGAAGCTAGGAGATTCAGCCTGTGTCACAATAGCGTTGTCAGTGAACCATAGCATTCAGGTGGAAGCTAGGAGATGCGGCAAGTGAGAAGACTCGAACGGTCGGGGGACTCGGGCTTCACTCTCGTTGAGATCATGGTCGTGGTTCTGATAATCGGAATCCTGGTTGGAATCGCCGTCGCCTCGTACGTCTTCGCCAACCGTCAGTCCGCCAAGATAGCCTGCTACTCAAACCAGAGGATCCTCGAGGACACCTGCTGGGCATATGCCCTGGACCACGACGGTGCCTACCCTTCCGTGATGGAGGAACTCAGACCCTACATCACCAACTACGACGATGTGATTCCATGCACGATCGATGATGATGTGCTTCTGGAATACACCGCGACCGCCAATGGCGTGAACGTTTCCTGCCCGAATCACCCCAGATAGACGACCAGCACACCAGGATATGGAGGACCGATGAAGTACTCCCGTTTCGAACGATTGGTGCTATTGATCGGTGGTGCCGCAATACTTGCCACCGTAGCCTTCTCGTTCAAATCCGTATCCTCTACCGAAGAGATCATCGGTCAGGTCCTCATGATCGCAGTACTCATCGGCGCAGTGCATTGGGGTCGTACGGGAGGATTCATTGCAGCAACCGCCGCTTCACTTATCTACATAGTGATGCGCACTCCTTTGGTCACTAACGACGTCGGTCTGACCGTCGATATCGCGCTACTCATCGCATCACGCGTGGTCGCATATGGCCTGATCGGTATCGTCGGAGGGGAACTCTGCGGACGCATCATGTATCTGCTCGCTCGCTTGGAGGGCTCCAACAGCACGGATGACTGGAGTCACGTCTACAACCAGCGGTTCATCACGAAGTCAGTTGACAACCTGTTGGGGCAGCATCGTCGCTACGGCACGCCCTTCTCATTGGTGCTGGTGAACATCAGCCCCGAGATCCTCAATGGACTGCGCGTTTCGCGTCAGAAGTACCTAACGCATCACGTTGCCGAGTACCTGCGCAACGACATTCGCATGGTCGACGAAGTGGGCAGGCTCAATGACGGTCGCTTCCTCATAGTCTTGCCGCAGACAGCGGCAGATGGCGGGGCCATCGTTGGCGATCGGCTTGAGCAAGGAGTGCGTGACACTCTGGCGGCACGGTGCGAATCCGTTAGCACGACGGTGATCGCGGCACCGGAGAACGCCGACGACATCGACTTGCTTGTTCATGAACTGCTTCCGCCGGGTGCAACGATCGCCCCCTCACTCGAACGACGCGGGACGGTCGAACCTCAGTCCCGAGCGTAGAGCTGCTCGCTGGGCACTACCTTGAGTCCTGCGTTCTGGAGTACGGCAGTGGCACGCTCATCATCGACCTTGAAGATGTCCACTGCGTACTCAGAGCCTGGCTCCACGAAGCAGTAGGCATACTCAACGTTGATCTCCTCTTTCCCGAACACCTCGAGGACCTCTGCGAGACCACCGGGAGCATCGGGGACCTGGACAGCGATCACCTGTGTGATCGACACGCCGAACCCATTCTCCTCCAGCACTCGCTTCGCATCGTGTGGGCGGTCGCAGATGATTCGAACCACGCCGAACTCTGCGGTGTCCGCTAGGATCAGCGCACGCATATTCACGCCCGCCCCGGACAACGTCCGAGTGAGCTCGGCTAGCCGCCCCGCCTTGTTCTCGATGAACACAGAAAGCTGCTCGATCATCTTGTTGTCCTTTCCTACGAACGCTTGTCGATGACGCGCTTGGCTTTGCCTTGACTGCGCTCGATTGACTTGGGCTCCACGAGTTTGACTGCGATCGACACCGCGAGCGCCGACTGGATCTCACCTCGAACGCGATTCTGCAATGCCTCGAGTTCTCTGATCTCGTCGAAAAACATGTCAGGCGCAACTTCGACGTGCACCTCGACGGTATCCATCGACCCACGCTTGTCCAAGATGACCTGATAGTGCGGTGCAACGCCGGGAATACCCGCAAGCACCTGCTCGATCTGACTCGGGAAGACGTTCACGCCGCGAATGATAAGCATGTCGTCACTTCTGCCGGTGACGCGCTCCATGCGCCTGAACCCGCGCCCACATGGGCACTCACCGGGAATGATCCTTGAGATGTCACGAGTGCGATAGCGGATGACGGGTATGCCTTCTTTTGTAAGAGTCGTGAAGACGACCTCTCCAGTCTCGCCATCAGGAACAGGCTGCAACGTTTCGGGATCGACGATCTCGATCAGGAAGTGATCCTCGTTGACGTGAAGGCCGTGCTGCTCTGAACACTCGGATGCAACCCCGGGTCCGATGATCTCGGAGAGTCCATAGATGTCTATGGCCTTGCAGCCCAGAATCTCCTCGACCTGAAGGCGCATGTTCTCGCTCCACGGCTCCGCACCGAAGATGCCGGCCTTGAGCGGCAGTTCGTGCAGATCGATACCCATCTCCTGCGCCGTCTCGGCGATGAGCAGCGCATATGAGGGAGTGCAGGCCAGTATCGTGGTTCCGAAGTCCTTCATGACTTGAACCTGGCGCTTGGTGTTCCCGCCGGATATGGGAATCGTCACCGCTCCCAGTCTCTCGGACCCGTAGTGCGCCCCAAGACCACCCGTGAACAGACCGTAGCCGTAGGTGACCTGCACCACGTCTTCGTCGGTCGCGCCGGCACAAACAAGGGTGCGGGCCATGAGATCGGACCAGCGTTCGATATCACCCTTGGTGTAACCGACCACTGTGATCTGCCCAGTGGTACCCGACGATGAGTGTACGCGGACGATCTCCTTGAGCGGAACCGCGAACATCCCATAAGGGTAAGCTGAACGCATATCGTTCTTGACTGTGAAGGGGAACGCGCTCAGATCCTCGAGAGACCCGATTTCCGGAGACACGCCCGCAGCATCGAACTTGTCACGGTACAGAGGAACATTGTCATACACCCGTCTGAGAACGGTTCGCAACCGATCGAGCTGCAACCCACGCAACTCCTCCGTGGGCATGGCCTCGAATTCAGGCTGGTACATGCGTGCCCCTCCCCCTAGATCGTCCTACAACGACATCTGACCTATAGCGCAGGTGTGAGTGTCCCGGTGACCGGTTCCGACACCGGCATGGTTCCGACACGCACGACCTCCTCCTCAGGTTTATACACCGAAGTGAATACATCGCGCCGAATTTCCGTTCCGGATTTAGTGACTATGCGAGTGACTGAGATCTTCTTGCCGTCCGCACCGGGGTCATCGACAACACGACTGCCGATCGGAAGAGTGGGGTCCTCGACCTCTCGCGTGCTGAACGCCTTCGAGACGCTCCACGAACCCACAACACTCTTGATCTCGTACCCCAGTTCCGGTCCATAGATGCTCAAGCGAATGCTGGAGTCAGTGTAGAACGCACGGATCAGAACCCAGTCGGCCGTATCGTTCTTGAACTTGAAATCGGGACTGGTCCACGAGACCGCTGCATCACGGCCGGTGGGATAGTGAGAGATGTACAAAGAGTGCGGACTGCGTTCGACGACTGGCAGACCTGACTCGTAGACTGCATTGAAGATCGTGGTCGCGATCTGGCAGATCCCGCCACCAAGCTGAGGCACCAACTCACCGTCAACGATTGCGGGCGCTGCCTGGTAGCCCTTGTCGGAGGTGCGGGGACCGATCGTACCGTTGAATGAGAAGACCTCGCCGGGCGCCAGCAGTGTGCCATCCAGAGCATCGGCGAGCGTGTGGATGTTGTTGACCCTGGGCTTGTTCGAGGAAGAGTAGGTCGTGGAGTACGTCCCTATTCGAGTCACGATACCCATGCCCTGCGCCATCTCGGTCGTTATCGCAGGAGCCACACGAGTGGTACGCAACTCCACATCCCTCTGGCGATCAACAAGAAGCCTTCGAGTCATTTCACGGGCAAGAGCCTCTATATCGGGCCCGACTCCATCCTGCGACGGAACAACTGAGACACTATCTCCGTCGACGGTGAAACGCGCATCCACGGGAGCCTTGCCAGCAGCCCCGACCCTTGGCCCGATCGTCGAAGACGCCGCGTCGGCTGAGATGAAGGCGACCAAATGCATACGGTCCCCACCAGGAGCAATCTCTGACTGAGGGGACCCATCCGCCGTGGCGGTCGTGGTCTCTGTGTCGACAGCAGAGGCATCTCCCACCGACGGGTCCGCGATCTCGGCACGGAAAGCTATCCACGTCGCGACTTCCTGTGAAGTGAAGTCCCACTTCTGATCCTCAAAGACCACCGTGACCCCATCGGACATGAATGTCTTGGCGTCAGCAAGCGCCTGCTGCGCATCCTCGTCAGTGACGGACACGGGCGTGAAATCCACCTGCAAGCTCACATTCCGCACGTCGGCAGAGCCGAGGGCGGCGATCATGTCTGACTCGACTGCATCAGCACGTACCGAGACTCCGACCACAGCAGGGACGATCGTCGCTTCCATGCCTTCGATCGATATCGATGCATCCTTTGGCTCAACGTCGACGGCTGAGGCGACCCGCATCAGGAAACCGTCCATCAGACCCCGGTCCGACGAAGCCACCGCAGGCACATCCGCACGCTTGAACCAGGCTGCTACCCTTTCATTGACGCGAGTCATCAATCCGCCCGTGCGACCCACATCCATAGCCTCGTCAGCCATCGCTTCTCCGTCTGGCACGTAAGCTATGTCCGTGGAGGCCCAGATCCCCTCGTGCTCCTCAAAGGTGAGCACAATGCTCTCCGTCGCACGTTCGAGCAAGACACGCTCAAGCTCAACCTCGGCCTCGGCGGGCTTCATTCTGCCGACAGATATGTTCGCCACAGTCACACCCGGGTGAATCCGGCCGGTCGACAGCAGCGTGTCAGTGGCTCCCGCGAGCAGAACCAGAGCCACAACTACCGACGGAAGCCCGATCGTCCAACGCTTCCACCTGGGCCACTCGCGAAATGCACTCAGTACGGAGTCGATGCGGCCTGGCAAGCCTCGCTTTGAGGTTCGCACGCGGCCTCGACGGCTCACTTCTGTATCTTCCATGCCCTCACTCTTCATCATTGGACCGCCTCGCCGTAGACAAGAACGGGGGCCTCTTTTGCTGGAACGGTCACGCTATCTGATTGTTCGATCTCAACGGTAACGCCGGGAAATGTCGTCAGAGTGGTCTTCAGGCCGCCCGGAAGCGTGAGTGCTTGCTCAAGATCGCTCGAGGCTCCAATTGCAGTGATCTCATAGTTCTGGGAGAAAGTCTGTCCTTCAACGGAGACCCGACCGTTGCCCCCGCCAAAGCCCGACCGCGCGTCCAAGCGCACATCATTGACCGCAATAGCCTCTGCTCCACCGGTACGCAGCTCGTGCACCAATGCGACGAAGTCCTGAGGCAGAAGGACCCGATCCGGGTCGCTGATCGAGACGATTATCCCCGGACCCAACGCAGCCTCGAGTCCAGCAATGAGCCGAAGTGCGTTCAGTTCACGTGTCGCCTCATTGAGCACTTCGGTGCGGCTGACCGTCGCGCGCTCTGCATCAAGGATACGAGCCTGCACCCTCATGACTTCGTCGCGCAGCGAAACGTTCTCCACAGTGAGCTCCTGAATGATGATAGCCAGATCCTGGTCGGACTGACCTTCCAACGTCTGAGTGACGGTATCGTTGCCCCGCCACTGTGCAACGAGCAAGAATCCGACCAACAGCATGCCGATCACCAGACTTGCAAGAAGATGGACGTCATGGAATCCGCGTTCGACAACGTGCTCGGAGGCGTGCAGGGCTCGCATTGACCCATCGCGAAGGTGCAGGAGCCTGCCGCCCTGATCATCTTTCTGCGGTTGCGGCACTACTCCCACCCCCGCCGACGGAACATGATCGACCTCACGACGCCAAGGTTGTCGAACACTCGCACGCCAAAGGCAACGACTGCGGCGAGGTAGAGCTCCTTGACGCCGATCCTGTCTCCGATGAAGACGATGAAACCGGCCATCAGGGTGTTCGTGATGAACCCGAAAACGAACGCTCGATCGGTGAAGGTCTCTTCGAGGCTGGAACGAACACCGCTGATGCACGAATCGAGAGCAGCGAGCACCGCCACACCAGCGTAGGTGAGCATGCTGGGCGGCACTCCGATGTCAGTCAGCAACCCGAGCGTCACGCCGAGTGCCAATGCGAGGACCAAGACCAACATCAGGCGTCCCCGTCCTCGGCTTGAACAGCGTACGTGGGACGGAAGCTGCCGCGATAGGCAGATACTTCGACCTCACTCAACTTGATCACACTCACATCGAGCCCGAACTGTGCACGGTAGGACTCGAATAGCAGCCCCGCTGCGGGATCACTGATCACTGCGTCGTAGAGCGCGTCGGAGTTGCCAACCGCGCTCACTGTATAGGGACCGCCCAATCGCTTCGCATTCACGAGAACGGTTGTGCCCGCGCATCGAATCGGTGTTGTCGCCACGACACGCTCACCGTTGACGTCTATCGCCTCAGCACCGCCGACGAAGAGCGCATTGACCACCGCTGCGATGTCGGAATCATGAATGAGGTAGAGATTGGGGTCGGTGCCCGGTGCCACATCACTGCCGTCACCAAGCACCACCTGCACCCCGGGTCCTTCGATGCCGGTCAAACCAGCGGCAAGTCGAGCAGCCTCTATCTCATTGGTGAACGTGTCACGGATGCCCTGCTCGGAAGCAGCGACCTCTTCGAGTTCCGCTACCTGATCACGAAGGTCCGCCAGGCGGACTTCCAAGTCGCCTCGCTGGGCCTCCATGTTGTGCACGACAGTTGCGAGGTCAGACGCCCTGTCCGGCTGGGCACCATGGAGACGCGTGTTCGTATTGAAGGCCACGGCTAGCATGAACCCGAGAATGCCTATGACGACCACAAGAGTCGGCCGATGGAGGGGCTTGCTCATCCTGGGACACGCTCCGGTGCGACAGGGTCTACGAGTTGCGAATTATAGCAGGTCAGACCGTGTATTGTAAGGCGCGTGACTCTTGTTGACTTGCCGTTACTGAAGCGTCATGGCGTTCTTGACGATCGTCATCCAACGTTCGGATATCTCTCTCATCGAACTCTCGTCCGCTCCCTCGGCTGTCACCGTGACCAGAGGTTCGCTCATGTGAGGGAGCACCAGAACCCATCCATCTCCGTCCAGAACCCTCACACCTTCGGTGAGATTCGGGTTCATGTCCTGTGTCGCTTCGGTGATAGCGCGCATCACGGCACCCTTGCGTTCGATTGGGCAGAACACATCCTCAACGCACTTGAAGAACCGAGGCAGCGAATCCACGACGCTGTCGAGATCGACATCCAATGTGTCGATCATTCTTGCGATCATCGTCATCGCCATGACACCGTCATAGGACGAGAGAAAGCTCGGGAAGATGTACCCGCCAGTACCCGATCCAGCAAAACCCACGTCGCCCTCTCGTGCAAGAATCGCCAACGAACGCTGCGAACGTCCCGGCCTGATCACCTTGCGTCCAGTTCGTTCAGCGATCAACTCGCATGTAGCCGATGCTCCAAGGGGCACGGCAACGGACTTCCCTGTCGGTTCCATGGTGCACCAGAGTTCGAGCACTGCGTGCAAGGCAGTATCTCCATCAAGTACGCGCCCCTTGGGCGTAATAAGTGTGATTCGCTCGCCACTGCGTTCGAATCGCACGCCAAAGTCGGCGGCGAACAGTCCCATGGCGTGAATCGTCTCGTCATATCCTCCTGCTGACCTTGACCTGTCAGTCCAAGACGTTTCGGCATCGATGAAGGGGTTGAGAGACAGGAGATTGACTCGTCGTCCTTCAAGAACATTCGGCATCACGATGGATGCGACACCATAGTCGAAGTCCGCAACCACTTTCCGCCAGCCATCTTTGAAGGGCATCCCATACATAGCCTCGCCCAATCCGGTCGCGTAGTACTCGAGCGCCCGGGGAGGATAGATGATGTCGCCTATCTCCTTGAAGAATGCTCGCCTGAACTCCTCGCGGAAGTAGAGTCGCTCGACCTTCTTCTCGTCCCAGGGAGCGATATCCAGACCCGTCTTGTCATAGAAGTGAATCTCGAGTGACTGCCGTTCTGATTGCGAGGCGCACACGTGGACCCCGCCTGCACATCTGGTGTCGCGCGTCGTGAGTCTGTTCACGGCCTGTGACGCTACGCGGAGATCCCGAACGTTGCAGCCGGTCGCATTCAAGCCCGCCACCATAGCCCTCTTGATCATGCGCGACGAGCGGCTGGAATCACGGCTGACGACCACGTGCGAACCTTTTGACAGCAGAGTTCCGAACGCCTGCGCGGCCCGCATTGCGCGCTCCGGAGTTATGTCGATCCCAACAAGTCCCGCAATGCCGTTATCTCCGAACAACGACCGGTTGCCCGTGCTCTCCCAGATCAACGATGAGCTCACAACGGCGGACGGCTCAACCCGTTTGAACGGATATATCTGAACGTCTGCCCCAATGTGCGCTCCCCGCCCGATCATGGTCTCATCACCAATGACCGCTCCGATATCGACACGCGCGCGAGCACGGATATCGACCTGCCTGCACAGAACGGCACCATCAATAGTGGAGTTCTTTCCAATGAAGGAGTCGCTCCAGATGATCGAATGGCTCACGTTCGCCTCATTGCCGATCACGCAGTTGTCGCCGACAACGCAATGCCCGCCCAATCGAACGCCTTCTCTCACCTCGACGTTGGCGCCCAGAACCACGCCAATCCCCAGCTCGGCTGTCTGATCGATGCTGGTGCCCTCACCGACCCAGAGACCGTCGCGCGCTTTGACTCCCGGGATGTAAACCATCGCCTGACCATCGAGAATGTCGTTGTGGCACTGCCTGTACGTGCCAAGACTACCCACGTCGCACCAGTACCCATCGACGACCCGCCCGTACAACGAGTACCCCTTCTCCATGAGCAGAGGAAACAGATCCGACGAGAAGTCGAACGGTTCACCTTCTGGTATGAACTCGAGAACCTTGGGATCAATGACATAGATGCCCGTGTTGATCGTGTCCGAGAAGACCTGTCCCCATGTGGGCTTCTCAACGAACCTCTCGATGCGACCGTCCTCGTTGGTTATGACAACTCCGAATTCGAGGGGTTCCGATACACTCTTGAGGGCGATTGTGACCGCGGCGCCCTTGTCGCGATGGAACGCTATGACGTCGGTCAGATCGATGTCGGTCATAGCATCACCGGATATGACAATGAACGGCTCCGTATCGTCCAGGAAGTACTCTGCGTTCTTGACTGACCCGGCGGTTCCGAGCGGTGTGTCCTCATGCGCGTACTCGATGCGAACGCCCCACTCTTCACCGCTGCCGAAGTAATCCTCGATGACGTGCGGCATGAAGGCGAGCGTGGCGACTATGTCGGTGATTCCGTGATGCTTGACCAGGCCGACGATGTGTTCCATGACCGGCTGATTGACTATCGGAACCATGGGTTTGGGACGCGAGCTCGTTAGCGGCCGGAGGCGGGTACCCTCGCCACCAGCCATAATAACAGCCTTCATTGATCCCCCTGTCAGAGTGCGGCTAATTCGCTTCCAGACATCAGTTGCTTCCTTGCTTGGGTCGAGCGACCATACGCCGCGCTAGGTATGTGTATTGGATCGCGGTGCCAAGAGACAGAGTCAATCCGGCATAAACGAAAGCAAGCCCGATCGTTATGTCGGTGCCTCCGAGTGTGAACTCCGGCCATCCCAGCATGAGCAGCGAGAACCCCGCTAGAAGCGTGGCTGTCGTCACCTTTCCCGCATAGGTGACAGGCATGCGCATCTGATGATGCTCCAGGCGATACGCCCCATAGAGCAAATAGACATCGCGCGCGACGAGTACGAAGACGACCCAGAGAGGAAGACGTCCAACCAGATACAGTCCCACGACCCCGGTCGCGAGAAGCATTCGATCCACAAGCGGGTCGATGGCCTTGCCTATGGCTGTGACAGTTCCGGTCTTGCGAGCGATCCAACCATCCAGCCAGTCCGTGGAAGCCGCACCTGCGAAAAGTGAGAAGGCCAGTACATTCGACTTGTCGGAGATCAGAACGGAGAAGAAGAATGGGATCAACAGCAATCGCAACAATGTAACTATGTTGGCTACAGTCCAGATGTCGTGCAGATGCTCATCGGTCTCACTCTTCAAGGGCTCACTCCGGTTGGGCTCTACCACCAAATCCTCCTTGTCAAATACGAGAAGCCTTGAGTGACGGCACACCCCAATCATGAATGTCTCCCCACGAGACACCTTCTGTTCGCGCCGACTCTCCTCTTCTTAGATACCCCATATGCGCACGGCATGTATCCTGTGTGCTGACACAATGCAGGCAGCATGACCCGCGCTCACTGCTGTAGAGGGATTGAGGTTCGCCGAGTGGCATATCTGTTCGGATGTGAGAACGTCCATCTGGAATATCCGACGAAGAAGGTCTTCGACTCGGTCACGCTCGGGATAAACGAGGGCGATCGCATCGGTATCGTCGGCGGAAATGGCGACGGCAAGTCCACGCTCCTGGCTCTGCTCGCCGGTTCAGTCGAGCCGGACGACGGACGTGTGATGCGGCGCGGCGGACCCACAATGCATGCGCTCGGGCAGGCTGATGCCCTCGATCTCGAGGCGACCGTGGCCCATGAGATCGTCGGTGACACGCCTGAGTACGAATGGGCGTCGAATGCCCGGATCCGCAACATCATCCGCGGCCTCATCGCGGACATCCCGTGGGAGGGCCGGATCGGCGAACTCTCCGGTGGTCAGCGACGACGAGTGGATCTTGCCCGCGTGCTCATCGCGGACTGCGATGTGCTCATGCTCGATGAGCCCACTAACCATCTCGATGTTCACGCCATTGCGTGGCTGGCCGACCACCTCAGGAACCGTTGGCCCAAGAAGTCAGGTGTGCTCCTCGTGGTCACGCACGACCGCTGGTTCCTGGATGAAGTCGCCCTCAGCATGTGGGAGGTCCACAGCGGGCAGGTGGAGCAGTTCGAGGGCGGCTACTCGGCATATGTGCTCCAACGCGTTGAACGCGCGGAGGCCGCACAAACGGCCGAGCAGAAGCGCAAGAACCTCATGCGTAAGGAGCTCGCGTGGCTCTCGCGTGGTGCTCGCGCAAGGGCGACCAAACCCAAGTTCCATGTCGAGGCTGCACAAGCGCTGATTGCCGAAGAGCCGCCAGTGCGCAACTCCCTGGAGCTGAAACGGACAGCGATATCCCGTTTGGGCAAGCAAGTCGTCGACCTTGTCAGCGTGACTCAGAGATTCGGTGACAACACAGTCCTTGACGACGTCACGTGGCAGATCGGACCCGGAGACAGGTTCGGCATCCTGGGTGAGAACGGATCGGGC
The DNA here is from genome assembly GCA_027859125.1 of Actinomycetota bacterium. Classification (GTDB taxonomy): domain Bacteria; phylum Actinomycetota; class Coriobacteriia; order Anaerosomatales; family UBA3086; genus UBA3086. The sequence continues at coordinate 34,964 of JAQIBK010000048.1, forward strand.
AAGACCACGCTCCTGAACATCCTTCAAGGAGCGCTGAAGCCCACGTCCGGTCATGTGAAGATCGGCAAGACAGTCAAATTCGCACTCCTGTCGCAGCATCTCAACGAGTTGAACGAGCTTGGAAAGCTCCGGGTCCGCGAGGTTCTATCCCGATACAAAACGCGCTACGAATTCGACGGAAAGGAGCTGACGCCGGCCCAGCTTCTTGAGCGTCTGGGATTCGATGCCGTCCAACTGTCCGCGGTGGTGGGCGACCTCTCAGGCGGGCAGAAGCGCCGTCTCATGCTGATGCTCATCCTCTTGGACAAGCCGAATGTGCTGATCCTGGATGAACCGGACAACGACCTCGATATCGACATGCTGGCGGTTGTGGAGAGTCTCCTGGACACGTGGCCGGGCACACTTCTGCTCATCACCCACGACAGACATCTGATGGAACGCGTCACGGATGATCAGTTCGCATTGCTTGACGGGAAGATCCGCCATGTCCCAGGCGGCGTCGACGAGTACCTGCGACTTCTCGACTCGCGCAGCGGCGCCTCTGCGGTAGCCAAGCCTGAGAAGACCAAACCAAAGAGAAACGCTGCCGGTGAGCACGCGCTAAAAAAGGAGATCGCCTCCACCGAGCGCAAACTGAGCACGCTCTGCGGAAAGGCCGACAAGATTCGCGAGGAAATGAAAGGCGCCGACCCAACCGACTATGTCGCGCTTGGAGACGTCCAGGCACGACTTCACGATATGGAACGGAAGATCTCCGATCTGGAGGACGAGTGGATGCGTCTGTCCGAGAAACTCGGCTGACGCGACACGAGAAAGGCCTCTTATGAACCTGACAGCGCTCTTCTTGAACTGCACGCTCAAGCGCTCGCCCGACATCTCGAACACGCAGGCACTGATCGACAAGGTGGCCGCATTGCTTTCTGAGCAGGGCGTTACGAGCGACTCCATCAGAGTGACCGACTACCGCGTAGCATTCGGCGTATCTTCCGACGAGGGCGATGGTGACCAGTGGCCGGAGATTCTCGAACAGGTCAAGGCCTGCGACATCCTGGTCGTCGCAATGCCGATCTGGTTCGGCGTGCGGTCATCGGTGGCGCAGCTCGTGATGGAGCGGCTCGACGGCACCTACGCTGAAGGGGATCCGGTAACAGGCCAGTACCCGTTGTACGGCAAAGTCGGCGGGGTCATCGTCACCGGGAATGAGGACGGGGCACACGATTGCTGCGCCAACACTCTTTTCAACCTCACCCACCTCGGCTGCGTGGTGCCACCCAACGTCGACTGCTACTGGGTCGGTGACGCGGGGCCCGGGCCGAGTTACCTCGCCGCTGAGGGGGACAAGCATCTGTATACGAACCGAACGGCACGCTACATGGCCCACAATCTGGTGTGGGCTGCCAAGATGCTGAAGTCGAACCCGCCTGACATCAATCTTAAGGAGCTGGACTCGCAGGCCAAGGCCGTCAGCCGGTAGATAGCCGACCGCGTCGCCGTATCGCATACCTCCACTCTGATCTTCGCAGCGATAATCCTCTGTTTCATGCTCACGCCAGCCTCGGCTTTTGCTCACCATGTGGGCGGTGTTGAGGATGCGATGCCCGCAGACCAGTGGGACTTCGTGGACAGCGTTGCTCACGGGGCAAGCGCCGACGGGAACACGGACATGGAGACTGCGCCTGGTGATGAGGCCGGAGCCGAGACCTTGGCCGGTGAGATCAACTGGAACGTCACCGGCGACGCGAACATGAACACGCCATAGCACGGACTCGACCATCGCACTTTCGCCGCCCAAAGGTTTGAGTGCATACCCCTCGACTCGCTAGTTCCGAATAGACGCACATGAATCAACACTCCGGCGGAGCGCGTTGCTGCGCCCCCCTCAGAAACGGGTGAGAGGCCGATTCTCGGTTCCACTTCGTCTCCTTGTGCAACTGCGAGGCAATGGCCGTCTACTGCCCAAACACAACGCGGCCAAATCATGACTTGGAGGCTCATTTGCTATACTAGCTCCACCGAGGCGTGAAAGACGTTCGTGATTTGCGCCCAAAATCAGCCCCCCCGAGGAGGCTCCATAGCGTGCAGATATCCGACACAGGAACCGAAAACATCAAGGTCAGTCCCAAATCGCGGAGGATAGACCCGCTCACCGATGACTGGCTGTGGCAACTCAAGAACTCGATCAATACACTTGAGGGGGTTGAGGAGTTCCTGGATGTCCGATTCGAGCCGGCCGAGCGTTTGCTGCTTGAGAGGACGCTTGAGAAGTTCCCTCTCTCCGTGACCCCCTACTATCTGTCACTAGTGGAGACGGAAGACTTTCGCAACGATCCCGTCTTCATGCAGGCGGTTCCCTGCGCCGATGAGTTGATCGTCCAAGAGCACGACATGGCCGACCCTCTCGCCGAGGACACCGACAGTCCCGTTCCTCTGATCACCCACAGGTACCCTGATCGCGTGCTGCTACGCATAAGCAATACGTGCTCGATGTACTGCCGCCACTGCACTCGCAAGCGAACAGTCGGCGATACGGACTCGCTGCCGATGCCCGACGAAATCGAAGTGGCTCTCGATTACATCCGGTCCACCAAGGGCGTTCGTGACGTCCTTCTCTCGGGTGGCGACCCGTTGATGCTCTCTGACTCGCGTCTGGATCAGATACTGACGGCACTGGATGAGATCGACCACGTCGAAGTGGTACGTTTGGGCACCCGCATGCCGGCCGTTCTCCCACAGCGCATAACCGAAGACCTTTGCAAGATGCTTTCGACCCATCAACCACTTTGGCTGAACACACATTTCAACCACCCCAACGAGATCACACCGGAATCCAAAACTGCACTCCGTCGTCTGGCAGACGCAGGGCTACCCCTCGGCAATCAATCAGTTCTGCTGGCCGACGTGAACGACTGCCCCCGCATCATGCGGAAACTCGTCGAACGTCTCGTGGCCAACCGCGTCCGACCCTACTATCTCTACCAGTGCGACCTCTCCGAGGGCCTGTCACACTTCCGCACACCGGTGAGCAAGGGGATCGAGATCATCGAGAACCTGATCGGCCACACCAGTGGCTTCGCTGTGCCGAGATACGTGATCGACGCACCGCATGGCGGCGGCAAGATCCCAGTGATGCCCAACTGCATCGTCTCCTGGGCACCGGACCGCGTTGTCTTGCGCAACTACGAGGGTGTCATCTGCACATACCAGGAGCCGGTCGACTACGACCGCTCACAGTGCAACCACGAGTGCGCGACGTGCGACTTGACCGGCCCTCCCCCGTCAAAGAGGACCATCCACGGTATCGCAGGTCTGATGCTTGATAACAACGACACCGACGCACTCGTGCCCGAGGACAACGAGAGGCATAGCCGCCGAGACGACGAAGCGTAGTATCGTGACCACAGCACACCCCGCAAGCACGCAAGACAGTAGCCCCGATCGTACGGAGCGAATCGACGGAGCTCTCGTTCAGCACGGTCACTGCAGCGACAGGGTGTATCTTCTCAAGCCCAGTCCGGATGCGATTGCTGACATCGCGCTTCTTGAGCGCCTGGCGGCGGAGCACGGCTACTCCAAACTCTTTGCGAAGACCACCGGCGCCGTGACTCGAGTCTTCCTGGATGCCGGATTCGGAGTGGAAGCTCATATCCCGTCCGGAGTATCTGGCGAGGAAATATCCTTCTGCACGCGATTCCTCACCGCAAACAGGGCGGCGGAACGCTTCCCAGAGGCAGTGGAAGCAGCCTTGACTCCCCCTATTCGGAGCCGGTCTGCACGCAGCGCTGCCCCCACCGTGAACGTCCAAGCGCTTGGACTGCAGGATGTGCCCGATCTCGTGGAGCTGTACTCCCATGTGTTCGCCAGCTACCCATTCCCCATCGACGACCCCGCCTTCCTGCACCATTCGGTGCTCGAAGGGACCCTGTTCGTTGGCGTCCGCGATGATACGGGTCGTCTGATCGCTGCAGCGTCTGCGGAACTGTGCAACGAGACACTCACATGTGAGCTGACGGACTTCGCCACTCACCCGGACAGCCGAGGTGCGGGACTTGCCAGCGCGCTGCTGACCGGACTGGAGACTGCGGTGACGGCACAGGGTATGCGCGTGGCGTACACGATCGCGCGCGCCACCTCGGCGAGCATGAACTCAGTGTTCGCCCGGCGCGACTACACCTATGCTGGCACGCTCGTGAACAACACCCACATCTCGGGCCGGATCGAGAGCATGAACGTGTGGTATCGCACGCTGGATATCTAGAGCCGAATGCGTTGCCCCCCTCGCCTCAGGAAGGAAGAACTGTGGTGGACGCTGGGGTCGCGGCCTCCACTACGGCTCCAAGGACGAAGTTCGATCCTCTGTGACTCGCATCCACGCCTCGAGTAGGATCGCGCACGCTTCTCGCTGTCCCGTCATCAAGACACTGACTGCAGCACTCGCCGCGGTCTCATCCAGTGTTGACGCCGAAGTGCTTGCCGTTGCAGTAAGTGACTCTGCAACGGTTCGATTGGATTCGAGTAGAGCACGTGCTTCCTCATCCGATAGGTCGCGTTCGGCTATAGAGTCATGCTGTCGGTCAAGAAGATGCTCGGCTTGCGCCTGCTGTTCAATCAGTAGCGCGACAGCTTCGGCATCCGCACCATTCTGTATCCGTTTAGCCTCAGCGCTTGAGGCGGCAAGCACATCAATGGCCCTCTGTCTTGCAGCGAGAAGTATCTCTCGTTCCTCATCGCTCACACGGCTGCTCCCCTCCAACTAGGTACTCGATCCAAGTCAAGTATATTGCGGTCGTGGGCGTACGCACAACGTCATGCACGAAGGTATGCTGTGAGGAACACGCCTCCGCGGGACAGCGTCGCTACGTCAGGTCTTTCACCTCTGCATCCGGCGCGTTCTTCTTCATGAACTCAATGGCATCATCACGCGCGCTGGCAGTCTCGTAGTACTCACTGGCACCGATTGCTTGACCGTTGGCTGCATCAAGGCGGAACCGGAATTTTCCGTCGGCAGTCGTGGTGCGCCGGTAACGGCCCTCATCGGGCGCGTTCTTCTTCACTGATTCGATGCCGTTCACGCAGGCGGCCTTCGTCGTGTACGCCTCGCTCGTGAGGATGGCCTCGCTACCCACTTTCAGATTGAACATCAACTGCTCATCCGATCGGGTCTCAATCTCGAAGTGCCCTGCCATTGCGTCCTCCATCTCTGAGTGGTCCCGGGCTCATTTCCCGGCTCTTCGGTGAACGTGCCGTTGTCACTCTCTACCCCTTCGGACACTCTCTGCCCCCTTGGGGTCACCGTCGCGCAACCGGAACGTCTGGCGAGACGTACTTGTAACCGCTCTCAAGAGCACATCGGGGACCAGTCTCTTCTGGACTCATGACCGCACCGATGGACTTGCGAGACGAATGGGCATGACTCCTATGGGGCTCGCACAGGGCCCGTTCCCACAACTGAAGGAGACGCAATGCTGCACGTCGATATTCCGACCCGCGCCGACATCGAACGACTGGCGGCAATCCGCTCGGACGCGTGTCTCTCGATCTACCTTCAGACAAGCCCTGTCACCACTGAAGCCTAGGCCGATCGCATCCTGCTCAAAAACCTCGCTCGCGCCGGCGCCGAGGACCTGCGAGCGCAAGGCGTGGCCAAGAAGACGGTCGACGCCATTGTGGAGTCGCTCGACGACCTCGTCGACGACAGCTCGTTCTGGAACTACCAGGCCAACAGCCTCGGAGTACTGGCCACAGAGGATGCTGTACTCACCTTCCGGCTGCCCACGATGCTCGAACCCGCCGTCGAGGCAGCCGACCGCTTCTTTATGAAGCCGCTGCTTCGCGCCGTGACGATGCCGCAGTCCGCCTTTGTCCTGGCGCTCGCGCAGGGCTCAGTTCGCTTGGTCGAGGTCATGGCCGACCTGCCCGCGTTCACACTGAAGATCGACGGGTTTCCTGAAGACATCGCCAGCGCGATCGGCGTGCCCTCGATCACCGGGCGCTCCCCCAGCGGGCGCATCCAAGGCTCAGAAGGCCAGAAGGTCCGCATGCGCCAATACGCTCGCGCGATCGACGCCGCCTTGCGCGACACGCTCGCCGGTCGTGAGACGCCACTGATCCTGGCGGCAACCGAGCCACTCGACTCCATCTACCGCTCGGTGAACACCTACCCCTTCCTCGCCGAGAAAGGGGTCGCCGGTAGCCCCGAGCAGACCACCGACTCCACTCTGGCATCCGCGGCAAGGCTCATCTTGGACAGCCTCTACGAGGATTCGCTCAAGGAACTAGCCGAGGAGTTCGAAGTGCGCACCGGCCAAGGCCGCACCACGACCGACGTCGTGAAGACGGCGCGTGCTCGCCTCAGGTGCGCGCGTCATGGCAGTATGGAGCAGCGACATCCCCGGGGGCGGCAGCCTCTCAGCGATTCTGCGCTACCCGCTATGGCGGGTAGCTGTGCTTCCCATATAGGTTGTTGACGAAGTGAGGACTCGGCTGTAGGGGCCACGCGAATGAATGGGGTACCGCCACCATGAGAGTGCGGATTCTCGACTACTTGGATCACGCTCGCTCCAGTTTCTGGTTCCTCCCGACAGTTATGGCTGCCGGAGCGATCGCACTG
>JAQIBK010000292.1 GCA_027859125.1 Actinomycetota bacterium
CTCGCCAGATGGGTCGATGCTGGTCTACTCCGATTTCCTTGATGATCGGCTGAGCCTCTACGAAGTCCCTGACATCGAAACACTTCGGACAGGCAACGGCGGGCGCTGGGAGCAGCACACGCAGGACCTGGTCAAGTAGTCTTCACGAATCGTAGGCCCTAGGATTCTCCGCAGTCCATGTCGAACAACGCCAAGTACGATTCTTTTCGAATTGCACCGGAGGCGCACGATGGCCATCTGCAAGTACATGAACGACTGCCAGTTCTTTGGGCCCGAGGTTGGCTACTCACCAGAGATGTACGAGCACCTACGACAAGGCTTCTGCCTTGGCGACAGCCATGAATGCGCACGCCTCAAGGCAGTCCGCATGATCGGTCCGGAGTGCATTCCGGACGACCTCTTGCCCACCGAGACGGAGCGCCTGCACGAAATCACCATCAAGATGGGACTTCATCACTAGTCTCACTCAAGTCTCAATCAATGGCATGGCCACCGAACTGATTCCTGAGCGCACTCAGAACCTGCCCGGCATAGCTGGGATTTCGCTCGGACTCGACACGGAAGCGCAGTGCTCCCTCGATTATCGGCACAGGTAATCCCATGTCCTTGGCCACGTCCACCGTCCACGCGCCCTCGCCCGTGTGGCCGACCATGCCGCTTGCGCCGGCCAGGTCCGGCCCCATCTCCAAGTACGCGTTGTACAGCCAGCCGACGAGACGTGACTCGATCACGCTGGTGTTCTGATACACGTCGGCCACTCGAAGCAGGTCGGGCCTGAACGCATGCTGCCGCATGATCTGGAATCCCTCGGCGATCGCCTGCATCATTCCGTACTCGATGCCGTTGTGGACCATCTTCACGAAGTGGCCCGCGCCGGCGCCCTCAAAGAACTGGTAGCCACCCGGCGCGGCGATGTCGGCGAACAACGCCTCGACGAGCTCGAACGCGTCGCGACGGCCGCCGATCATGAGGCATGCACCATGGCGCGCTCCAGAGGGTCCGCCACTGGTGCCACAGTCGAGGAACGCGATGCCGGTCGCCGCCAGCTTCGCGGCACGGGCCGCGTCCGACCGGAAGTTGGAGTTACCCCCGTCGATCACGGTGTCACCGGGATCGAGATACTCCAGCAGTCCGCCCTTGTCGAACAGTATCGCGTCGACAGGCTTGCCCGCGGGGACCATGAGCCAGACGATCCTGGGCGCGGGCAGCAGTGACACGAACTCGCCGAGCGATATCGCTGCCTTGAGGCCCTCACCCTCCATCTCCTGCGCTCGCTCTATCGTTCGGTTGTATCCGACTACGCGCCAACCGTGATCCATGAGGTTGCGAGCGATGCCCGCCCCCATCTTTCCAAGGCCGACGACACCCACGCTTGGACGCAACACCGAGGTGCCCTTCCGGTTGGAGAGGACCAAGTCGGCGGCTTCGTGAACCGCCGGATCGTCCGGCGAATATCGCCCGAGAGGCACCGAGCCGTCACGCCACTCGTCGACGACCGGATCGATGAACTCCCACATGGCGCGAATCTCGTCGGTGGATACGAACAGGGTCTGGTCGCCTCGGACCGCATCTAGAATGAGACGCGCATACTCCTCGACGTACTGCGCCTTCTCGACCTTCTCGTACAGGAAGAAGTAAAACTCCCGTTCCTCGAGCTCGTTGGAGAAGCCGGGCTTCTTGGCCCAGAAGTGGATCGTGATCGAGTCGTTCGGCTCGAGCCTGAAAGTGATGCGATTCTGAACGTGCTGGCCCCCGTCACACATGCAGGGGTCCGGGTGCTTGAAGGTGACGACGATCTCCTTGCACACCTCCGCCATGCGTTTGCCCGACTCCATGGTCACAGGCACGCCCGCCCAACGCTGACCCCTGAGCGTGGTGCGCAGCTTGAAATAGCTCTCGGTGACCGACGAAGGCGATACGCCTTCGATCTCGCGAAAGCCCTCGTACTGCGCGCGGTAGCTGTCGCGCACTATCTGCTCGTGAGTCATGGGACGAAGCACGTGGCCGACAGCCTGGGCGCGCGCTTCTCGGATCGCCGCGGCTCCAAGAGATACCGGCTGCTCCATGGTGACGAGCGCCAGCATCTGCAGCAGGTGGTTCTGCCCAACGTCTCGCAAGGCGCCCACGCCATCGTAGAAGCGCCCGCGCTTCTCAACGCCCAGCGTCTCCAGAAGCTTGATGTCGATCGACTCGATAGTGGAACGATCCCACGCATTCTCGAACAGGTTGTTGGTGAAACGGAAGTTCAGGATGCCCTGGAGCATCTCCTTGGCGAGGTAGTGGTCGATCCGGTATATCTGCTCCTCGCGGAACAGGCTGCCCAGAAGGTCGTCGAGCTCTTTCGCCGTGTCCACGTCATCACCGAACGGTTTCTCGACCAGTACGCGCGTCCACCCCTGCATGTCGCTGCACGCCTCTGTGAGCCCACTTGCCGACAGCCGATGAAAGATCATGGAGTAGTGCTCTGGCGGGACGGCCAGGTAGAACAACTTGTTGGCGCACACGCCCCAGCGGTCGTCGATCGCCTGGAGGTGGGCCTCTGCGGCCACGTAGGCGTCGGCCTGTTCAAAGGAGCCGCGTTGGTAGGTGAACTGCTGGCAGAACTCGCGAACGTCCGCAGGATCGTCCCCGGGATAGCGCTCAGCAATGATGTCGCACACGTGTTGGCGCAGATCCCCGTCGCTCCAGTCGCGCCTGGAGAATCCGATCACGTGAAAATGGTCAGGTAGCAGCCCCCGCGAACGCAAGTGATACAGGGACGGCACTATCTTGCGCGCCATCAGATCCCCGGTCGCACCAAAGACCGTGAGGATCGTGGGGATATTGGATTCCATTCGAAGAGCCCGCCTCTCACAACAACTACCGCTATGCACATCGGGGGTTACTTCTGACTATTCCCTTTCGGCCCATGGGATGTTCGCTACCCAGAAACAATGCCGATGAATACGGGCATGGAATTTGCTAGGAAAAGCTACAGCACAGCGGAGAACAGGAGTGGGGATGTCCGACACAGACATATGCGCCTTCGCCGACGAGGCTTTCTGCCAAGCGCTCGACGCCCTGAGCTACTCAGTGATAATCCATGACGAGGAGATGATCAGGTACGCGAACTCTGCCGCGCTTCAGTTGTTGAAGGCGACGACATGCGACCTGGTGGTGGGACTGTCGTTCGGCACCTTCATTCATCCCGATGGCCTGCAAGCCGGACTCGAGCGTCGGCGGCTGATCTTGGAACATGGGCACAAGCTACAAGGCGTACCGATCAAGATGGTGGCGTGCAATGGGGATGTCCTATACGTGCGCGGCGACGGAGCACCGCTGCAAGTCGACGGCAAGACCTACGTCCTGGTCGCGGCATGGCCCGACCACATGCAGGATCGCCGCTAGCTGGCGAGTCCCACGCCAGAACGCTCTATCCGGCGAGCTCCTGAACGCTCTGCGCTGCGGCCGGCGAAATGCGATCGAGTGCAGGGACTGACTTTGCCACCCGGCTCGTCCACGGCGTCCCGTGAGCGGCAAGCGCCTCCCAGGCAAGAGCGATATCCCCCGGCCGATCCGCGTCCAGCACCTCAAGTATCTGCGCAGCCTGCGAAATATCCTTCTCCCGCTTTGACTGCATGGCAGCAGGACGCTCCCCCGCGACTATCAACTTGTGGAGAGCGAACCGCGCCGGATCCGGCACATTCACCGCCACAACACCGCCGCCGCCCACAGCCGCTCTCACGGACGAGTCGATGACGTAGCCCAGGAATCGCAAGGGCTGTGCAGCGGCCGCGAACCTCGCCAGGCTCACGGGGCTCGACTGGGCCCTTCCTGCCGGCGTCAGAAGATCCACCCGCAGTCTCTGGCCCCGCACCTTGAACGACGTGCTCGGACTCTTTGGGTCAAGACCGGGAACCGGCAGGAACCCCATCTCCAAGCTGTCCAGAGCCGACGGCAGGTCAGTGCTGATGCCCGGAACCGCGATATCGAGCTTTGGATCAGCCGCGATATCAACATCCTGAGTCCGGAGTGAGGTGTCCCAGCGGACTCCGAGAATGTTGCCCAGCACGATGAACGCGCTAGTTCCGACAAGGACTCCGCCGGCGTGGAACATCCCTGCATCTGCGTGCGCTCGAAGCACTCGAGCCGAGGGTGCGTCGGTGACCATTGCGCCGCCCGCCCGCAGCAGAGCCGCCAAACGCTCGATGGCTCTTTGATCGGCGGCGATGTTGACTCGGCCCTGGGCGAACCGATCGGCCAGCTCGTTCAGCGCGGCGTCCTTTCGACCCAAGTACGTCTGGCGCTTCGTCTCGCCGAGCCCCACCTGCTGGAAGTAGTAGTACTCCTGGCCCTTCACCATCTTGGTCACAAAGGAGCCCGAAGTATGTCCAATAGCGCGTGAGGCCTCATAGGCCGCAATCTGCTCGAGAAGCTCTGCGTAGATCGTCTGAACTTCAAGCGGCTGTCGCTGCATAAGCTCACCCCCTGTAGTTATACGCACAATACTACGACACTGCGTATAACTCAAGTCTTGCGAACACCATCGAGGTTGTCGCCCACGCCCTACCCCTTGGCTGCGATGAGCTCCTGGGCGATGATCGGTTCAGGCTAGCGTTGGCGAAGCATCTCCAGCGACCCGAAGTCAATCGACGGTCTGTCTACGGGTACCTTGTCGCCGTTGCCCACTGCGGAAGAGTCGTGCAAATGACTCGCCATGGGTGTAGACGCTCCTGCGACCGCCGAAGTGTACGTGTCCATGTCGTACACGTGATCGTCCAGCGCGTTCTCGATTTGGGTGA
>JAQIBK010000270.1 GCA_027859125.1 Actinomycetota bacterium
CCCGAGCACTCGTGGAGTCCAGTAGAGAGCCTGCTTCATACCGACAGTCACTCTGATCCCTCCTCTTGCGCCACAACCTATCAGTAGCTATGCGGACTACATACCCCCCCAGCGCGCACAACGAAAGGCCCTGGCGCGATACCGGGACCTCATCAGATGTTGGTGGGCCATTCTGGGCGAGTTTGTAACCGTCTGCGTGTAAACGTCTATCTGGTGGTCCCCACGTCGTCAGTTCTACCTCATCCTGACTGCGGTGCCGTAGGCAAGGAGTTCGGCAGCGCTTCCCACGACGCTCGCGGTCATCAACCGAACGTTGACCACGGCGTCTGCTCCCAGCTGCTCTGCCTCACCGACCATCCGCTCGACGGCCAATGTGCGCGCCTTGCCCATCATCTCCGTGTACTCCGTCAGCTCTCCGCCGATCAACAGACGGACAATCGCACTGAGGTCGTTGCCCAACCAGATGGCATAGATGGTGTGCCCCTGCACCAGGCCTAGGACTTCGGTGATCTCTCTCCCGGGCACGGTCTCGGTGTTCAGGATCGGCAGACGGCTCTTCATGTCGGCAGGTAGAGCGGCTTCTTTGGCACCGCCAGCACTCTTCTCGGTGACGAGAGAGATCATGACGACGAGGATACCGCCGAACATGAAGTAGATGGCCACCTTGAGCCACCAGGGAATCAGGGGCTCGTGCCAGATCATGTATGTGGCACCGACGAATACTAGCGTGAAGAGTCCCGCCACGAATGCCAGCGAACCGATAGTTCGGAAGATCTTCATGACAACCACCCCCGGTTGGTGACTTTAGGAGTACTATACCCCGGCGGCAGGTGTCATGAGCCGCGCACTCGCGGCCGTCAGAAGCCGGTCACTTGTCTGGTTCATCTGCGGCGCTGCTAGTCGAACTCCGGTGTACGTGACGGCTCCGACAGTCGCCGGGGCCTCGTGGGCCATTCTGGGCGCGTTTGTAACCGCGCGAGCCAAACGATGGATACGCCGCCGTGGAGGTCTCGGGTACTCAGCTAACTCCGACACAGCCGACCTGAGAGCTGATTCGACCGTCTCCGCATCCGCCCGCGATTCAGTAGGGAGCGCGAGCAGAGCTGTGTCGCGCTATGCAATCACATCATGATGTATTAACATAGTCACGAAACTACTATGTGATATAGATTGTGAGGTACTCATGCGGGGATCGTTTACGGACAACAAGATTGAGAACCTCTGCCTGCCCCCCAGGACCGTCAACTCCATCGCTGCTGTTGCGTCGCACCAAGGTCGCCAGGATCTATTCACCCAGCAGTCTCCACAAGCCCTGAAGGTCCTCCGGGAAGTAGCAATCGTGCAAAGCGTCGAGTCGTCGAACCGGATTGAAGGTGTGACGGCACCCCGAGAACGTCTTGAAGAACTCATGAAAGAGAAGACGACACCCGTCGACCGCTCCGAACAGGAAATCGTGGGCTATCGTGACGCGCTCGCATTCGTGCATGTTAACGCAGGTGAGATATGGCCCATGACCAACGGTGTAGTCCTGCAGGTCAATCGTTCTATGAACTCCTTCATGCCGAATCCAGGGGGAGCATGGAAGACGACGGATAACGACATCGTGGAGTGGGCACCCGATGGAGAGCGGCGAGTAAGGTTTCGGCCGGTGCAGGCCCACCTAGTCGATGTGGCAATGGAGGAGCTCCACACGCAGTTCGCAACTGCGTGGAATGCGGAAGAAGTGGCGAAGACTGTCTTGGCCGCCGGCTACGTTCTCGACTTCCTCTGCATCCACCCCTTCCTTGATGGCAACGGACGGATGTCGAGACTCCTGACGTTGGTGTTCTTGTATCAGGCAGGGATAGACGTCGGTCGGTATGTCAGCATCGAGAGGGTCGTCGAAGACTCTCGCGAGAGTTACTACGAGGCGTTGGGCAAGTCATCCCAGGGTTGGCATGAGGGCAACCACGATCTGTTGCCGTGGCTGGACTACTTCCTGGGAGTGTTACTTGCCGCCTACCGTGAGTTCGAGGATCGAGTCGGCTCAGTGCAGTCGCCTAAGGGGGCGAAGCGTGATCTCGTGATTGACAGCATCCGTCGCCTGCCGGTGAAATTCACACATGCGGACGTCGTTCAAGCTTGCCCCGGCGTCAGCCGCCCAACAGTTGACAGAGCGTTACGTGGATTGAGAGAGGCCGGGGAGATACGTCTGTTGAAATCCGGACGCGATGCTCAGTGGGAGAGAACATCTTCGTGACAGATTAACACTATCATCAAATTGCTACATGATGCAGTTTAGTATGGCCGGTGATGTCTCTTGGCCGTAGCACTATTTCGCCTAACGACCCTTCTGCAGTCTGTATACAGGATATGCAAAAGGAGTCCACCATGCTGAAGAACAAGATCGAGCTCGTCCGTGACGGAGAGCGCCAGGTGCTGCTGACCTGGCACAAGTGCGACGACGAAGGCGAGACCATCCCCATTGCGATGGAGTTCTCGGATGCCGTCGACGAGGAGACGAGGGAGAGGATCACTGCTGTCTGCAAGCGCCCCGTCACCATCCGAGAGGGCGGCAAGGTGAGCAAGGCCTTCTCTGGTAGCTCCAAACATTTCGTGGCGCTTCCCAAAATACTCGCCCGATTTGGATTCCGAGTCCGGCTCTTCTCGTGACGAAACTCCGGTGTCACCTCCGGAACCTCGGAGTTCACTGGTGGGCCATTCTGGGCGCATTTGTAACCGCTGCCTGCACTTGAGAACTCACACAGCGCGTATCCGGTCTCGATGTGCACCGGGTGCACGATCAGATACTGAGAGGCCACATCGTCCACGGTAGTTCCGCTGGCAGGACGGCGCCAAGGTCTACCGGTCCTACAGCGCCACGTACGTGCCGCTGACGGACCGGAAGACCTTGGCGCCGTCCTGCCAGCGGAACTAC
>JAQIBK010000177.1 GCA_027859125.1 Actinomycetota bacterium
ATCTAGGCCACGGTCTTCGATGTCCCGACGCCTACTCAGCAGGTGACACCAAGGGCATCGACGCGAGTCTGGAACGAACGAGCTAAATCCATGGGGTCTTCGGGACGGCTGACGGTCGGGGAGACGTCCAGGAACGCCTCGTCCACAGAAACGGGTTGCACGTGTGGAGTCACGTCACGGAAGATGGTGAAGACTGCTTGCGAGATCTCGTGATATCGGTCGAAATGGGGTTGAGCCCAGATGGCATTGGGGCATATTGCCGCAGCGCGAGCAGAGGGCATGGCGGATCTGACTCCAAAGACTCGCGCCTCGTACGACGCGGCCGACACGACCCCACGACCATCTGGTGACCCTCCGACTATCACCGGCTTCCCTCGCCACTCCGGATGATCCAGCTGCTCCACGGACGCAAAGAATGCGTCCATGTCGACATGAAGGATCGCTCGGGGTTTCCATATGGGTGTTCTCTGGCTCATTGATGAGATTGTATCGACTCGTTGGCGTCTGGGGTAGGATGCTCGGGTACGCAAACAGACGGCGCGAAGGGGCTCGCATGCTGATCGGTGCACACGTTTCGGTGAGTGGCGGATATTCGAAAGCCCTCGAGTACGCGCAGTCAGTCGAGGCTGAGTGTATTCAGATATTCGCAAAGAGTCCCCGGCAATGGCGCGGTCCAGTGCCGGACTCAGATGCAGCCGCGCAGTTCCGCGAGGCGAGAGCTTCCGTGGGCGGGGTGCCGCTGTTCACTCACACGGCCTATCTCATCAATCTCGCCGCTGCCGATGACATCATGTGGGAGAAGTCGGTCCTGGCTCTCGCCGACGAGCTCACCAGGGCCAACATACTGGGCGTCGACGGTGTCGCCACTCACCTTGGATCCAACCCTTCGGGTGACATTGGATTGACTGCCTCTCGCATTGCGTCGGGAATAGTCGCAGCTTTCGATCAGTGCGGGGATTGCTCCGCGCGCTTGCTCATGGAGAACACTGCCGGTGCGGGCGCGACGTTCGGCGGGACACCTGAGGAGCTGGGCGCCGTTGTTCGCGCCTCAGGGTTGACCGCAGAGGTCCTTGGTGTCTGCATCGACACTTGCCATGCCCACGCCGCTGGTCTCGATGTTAGCGGGAATAGGGGTTGGGAAGACCTTCTCGACTCCATGGATCGTGAGTGTGGTGAGGGGAGAGTCGGTCTGATCCACGCGAATGACTGCAAGTTCGGCCGTGGGGAACACAAGGATCGACATGAGTGGATCGGCGATGGTTTCATCGGGAGTGCGGGCTTCGAAGCAATGTTGAATCAGGAGAGACTCAGTGACATCTGCGCGGTTCTTGAGATGCCAGGAGAGGTTCCCGAGAAGGATCGGGAGAATATCGCCAGGCTCAAGACCCTTCGCACACAGGGTCAGAGTTGATTGCCGACACCTGCGGCTTTAGCATAGAGGTATTGGCGCATTGTGCGTCTGACCACGACTAGCGCGAGGAGTGCGTACGATGTCGTTCTTCCTTCTCGGACAGGGTCGAGATTCACTCGATCTCAGACTCATAAGCGATCAGGTCTTCACCAGCAAGCAGGATGCGATGGCGGAGCTGTCGAGCCTGACTGCGGACCCCGAGTTCCCTCACTGGGATGCAGACGTGCTCGTGATGGATCTCGAGGCTGGGACCCCGGTGCTATTGGTCAAGCCGAAGGCTGTTGAAGTCCCACTAGCTCCTGAACCTGAGGCCGATCTTGCATCGGAACAGGAGGTCGAGACTGTCGATCCCGGGTCCTCGGAAGCAGAGGACGTTACTGTTGAGGCGGAATCCGATGCCGACAAGACCGCTGGAGTGTGGGAGGCACCGGATCCCTCACCCTCGATCGCCGCCGACCTGGTGACGTTCGACGAGGCTGACGACTCCCCGCAAGACTCTTTGGCCCAAGCGATCAAGCATGCAACCGGCACTTTGGAGTCCGAAGGCATTGTTGCTCCTGAGTCCATCGGACCTGGCGATATCCCCGATGTGGAGTCGATTCCCCTCGAGTCGGAAGAAGAGTCGGTCGCAGTTGATATCGCTCCTGCCGCATGGCCTTGGGCAGTTGCCCAGGAGGATGCGGCAGCCGATCCTGCTACCTATGGGGCGCTGGAATCCGTGGAAGAGGTGGCGGGAGAGCCAGATGAGGAGCCGGAGTCTGTTGAGCAAGCGACAGACGGCCTACCTTCGGCTGAATCTGACGTGATCCCATATGTCCCGGACCCATTCGAAGAGCCGGCGATCGATGTGGGCGATACTGGAATGGTCTCCATGCCATCTGACAGTCCGGAGTTGGACATTGGCGAACCTGTGATCCTGGGCGAGTATGGCGCGTCTGCGATAACGGGTGATCTCGTGTCCGATGACGAGCCATCGGTGCCGATGTCCGAGTCTCCGGTGGGCGATACTCTGGTCGATGTGCCGCATATGGACCTTGAGAGCAGTACGTGTGGTGACTGTGTCTACGCAGCCACCTGTCCGAACAGTGGTGAACTGGATCCCAAGTCGTGCGGCTCATTCCAGTGGAAATAGACCGGTAACGCTAAATGTGGGGTTTCGGGGAGAGCCTAGCTACAGTATATTGTAGCCAGGCTCGTTTCTCTCCTCGGAGGCATGTATGGCGGACGGACGATTGGTGCATACGTTTCCGTTCTCGGCCATCGTGGGTCAGGACATCCTGAAAGCTGCGTTGCTGCTCAACGCAGTCGACTCTAGAGTCGGTGGGGTTCTCATCCGCGGCGAGAAGGGCACCGCCAAATCCACAGCAGTTCGTGCTCTTGGCTCGATTCTGCCCGAGATCGACGTGGTTGAAGGCTGTGCGTACTCCTGCGATCCTTCTGATCCCGGCTCTTGGTGCGCTCAGTGCCGTGAACGCCGGGAAGAGGGCACGCTGCCCCGGGCCAAGATTCGCCCGCGAGTCGTCGATCTACCGGTTTCCGCCACCGAGGATCGTCTCGTTGGCACTATCGATCTTGAACACGCCCTCAAACATGGCGTGCGTTCGTTCGAGCCCGGTCTCCTAGCGCGGGCGAATCGTGCGATCCTTTATGTCGATGAAGTCAACCTTCTCGATGATCACCTGGGGTAACCCGTCGCGACGATGCATCC
>JAQIBK010000280.1 GCA_027859125.1 Actinomycetota bacterium
GACAAGACACGGCGTTCAGGCTACGCTCGAATCTGAGCAGTCTTGACCCGATTTTGAGCCCACATGCTCTGTCGGCAGGGGGAGCGAGGGAACAGCCCATGGCACTGCAGGTCTACTACTTCACAGGAACCGGCAACTGCCTGTCCGTTGCCCGCACGGTAGCCGATCGTACCGACGGCACACCGATCTCCGTGGCCGTCGCTCTGGCTGGCGGGCAGATTCGAACGGATGCTGACTGTGTCTGCATCGTGTTTCCGGTGTATCTGGCAGCTATCCACGGCGTTCCGCTCATGGTGGAGCGATTCCTCACCGAGCTCCAGGGCATCTCGTCCAAGCGCGTGTACGCCATCTGCACCAGTGGGGGATACGAGATCGTCAACGCGGTGCCCACCCTGCGCAACCTCGCCCGCTTCGCGAGTGAGAGTGGATTCCGCATCGATGCCGAGTACACGGTGCGACTCCCCATGAACAACCTCGACTACGACCACATACCGGTGCCCATTGAGACGGACTCTGCAACCATCATCCGCAGCGCGCAGGCGCAACTCGACGACATCTGCGAGCGAATCACCCATGGGCGGCAGGGAAAGCATCACCTCGCGCGGCGCCTGTTCGCCATTGGCATGACACCCCTCAACGTGATCATGGCGCGGGCAAGCATGAAGTCGCTCAGGCAGTTGGCTCATGAGCCGGAGGACTCAGCCTTGGGGTTCCGAGAGCTCATGCCGCTGACCGACGAGAGCATTCGAGTGGACGACACATGCACCGGATGCGGCACGTGCGCGCAGGTGTGTCCGGCCTCCAACATTCAGATGATCGATCATCGGCCGACCTTTCTCCACCACTGCGAGATGTGCTTCGCGTGCGATGAGTGGTGTCCGGAGGGTGCGGTGCACCATTGGGGCAGACCCGACGGCGCCAAGTACCACCATCCTGCGGTGAAGGTGGCGGACCTGCGTGGGGGGCACGGCTTGCGGGCACCATAAGTTCTGAAGTTGGTTCACCATGGGTGGAGAGGCGAGCACTGATGCCAGTGAATCAACCGGGCGCCGTCGCGCCGCCGATCAAGCGTGACCTCACGCTCGTCCACGTGGCTTCGTTGGTGGTCGCTGTTCTCATGGCCGCCGCTTCGGCCGTCGGTTTCTGATGCAGACGTTCGTCGCCACGGTCAGTGCGCTCATCGGCGGCGCGCCCATCATCCGAACAGAGCTTGCACTTCATATCGCGGACGCCATGATCTCCCCGGTCTGGGTGGTTGGCGGCGTGCTGCTCTGGAGGCGCAAGGCGTTCGGATATGTGGCTGGTCTGGGACTGCTCTTTCAGGCGAGCATGCTGTTCGTGGGCCTGATCATCGTTCTGCTGATCCAGCCACTCATGACCACTGCGTCGTTCGCCCCGATCGATATCCTGGTGGTCTTCGCCATGAGCATCATCTGCTTCATCCCTCTGGGACTCTTCACTCGTGGGGCAGTAAAAAATACTTGACATGGTGTCTGCATCCCTTTACAGTCGGTATGTCAAAGATACCTGACATTGAGGAGACACCATGTCGTTCGAAGAGAAAGTCACGTGGGTCAACACGGTCACCACCGTGATCGTGGTCGCCATCTACGCCTGGGTCGTGGGTGGGCAGATCGCTGAGAACCCGGTCGCCGATATCGCCTACCAGACGCCGATGCTCATTGCCGTCGGCGCGATCATCGGACTCACCATCGCAGGCGTCATCGCCATGGCGATCGGCACGGCTATCAGCGCCGAGATCACCGGTGAGGGCTCGGTCGATGACATCGACCGCAAGGACGAGCGCGACATCACTATCAATAGGCGAGGCGATCTCGTCGGCTACTACGTATCGTCCGCGTTCATGATCGGCGCTCTCGCCGTCACCATGCTCGACTACGCGCACTTCTGGATCGCGCATGCGATCTTCGCCGGGCTTCTGGTCGCAGGGCTCACCAGCTCAGTTGTGAAGCTGGTCGTCTACCGCAGGGGCTACTAGTCATGGGCAAGCCGACGAACGTAACGAACAGCATTCGTGCACTTCGCTTCTCCGCAAACGAGATGACGCAGGCAGGGCTGGCGGATCGAGTGGACATGACTCGCCAGACGATCATCGCGATCGAGCAGGGGCGCTACTCGCCGTCGCTCGAGGTGGCATTCAAGATAGCCCGCGTGTTCAACGTACCGCTCGACGAGGTGTTCCACTATCCGGAGGAATCGTCCTCCACCGCCACATCGGCGAAGAAATGAAGGAGTCAGTTATGACCTCGCAGCACACCGTTCTGCTCGTAGGAGGCACCGGTCGCACCGGCGGCCGCGTCCTGCAGCAGCTTCTTGAGCGCGGAGTAGCCGTCCGCGCGATCGTTCGATCGGCGAGCAGGCTTCCGGCGGATGTCGCGGGCAGGCCCGGGCTCACCGTGATCGAGGCCGACCTGCTCGCGCTGAACGATGCGGATCTTCTGCGGCATGCTCGCGGTTGCGACGCGGTGATCTCGTGTCTGGGCCATACCATCAGCCTCAAGGGCATCATGGGCTCGCCGCACTATCTGGTCGCGGGGGCCGTTGAGCGGCTGTGCCACGCGATCAGGGAGTCGCGGCCCGAGGTGCCGGTCAAGTTCATTCTCATGAGCAGCGTCTCGGTCAATCGTTCGGGAGGGCTCGATACATATCGGGGCGCGTTCGATAGGTTCTTCATGTGGGTGCTCCGTGGCCTGGTTCCTCCTGCAAGGGACAATCAGCGCGCGGCGGACATCCTGCAGGGCATCGGCACGGGCGATCCGTTCGTCCAGTGGGTCGCGGTTCGTCCGGATACGCTTCTGGAAGACGAGGTCACGGAGTACTCGCTACACGAGGGCCTTGTGAGCACGCTCTTCAAGCCCGACAGCACCAACATGGGCAACGTGGCGCACTTCATGTGCGAACTGGCCACAGATCAGGCTGTGTGGGACGACTGGGCGGGGAAGCTGCCCGTGATCATCAACGCTTCTACCATCGGCGAGTGAGATGGCTGCTCCTCCAGTGAGCACGGCGAATGGTGACAGGA
>JAQIBK010000269.1 GCA_027859125.1 Actinomycetota bacterium
GCCGAGAGAGAGTGAACGATCCCCCCGTGCAACAGGGTCTCTGCAGCTGCCAGGTCTGCCATGTCCCAGTCGCCGGGCGATGGCTCGGGGTGGAGCTCGACCTGTCCGCTTGCGGGGTCATATCGGCCCCAGTCCGGCATGCCTGACGGCTGCACGAACAGGACATCGATGCGACCAGCGTGCGCGGCCGTGACTATCTCTGCCAGATTCCGGGAGGTTTCCCCGTTTCCCTCTCGGTCTCCCAACCGCTCCAAGTCATTCTTCATCCTGGCTTGGAAGTGGGGGGTCAGCACTTTGACTGCGCTTGCGTGCAACTCTCTTGATGAGAGGTCATCGGGATTGCCCGGCATCTGTGTTTCCACCACGTGTGCATAGGTCGATACGGATCGGTAGATTGCGAGAAGGTAGTCGACGCCTGCCAGGACCAGAGGCACGTTCTCGTCCTTGAGCAGGTCATGAATGCCGCGGTCGATCATTCTGAAGTAGCGGTCCAGACCCGTCTTGGCCGTGTCTGCGGAGCCTCCATGGCCATGAAAGACTGCCGATCGTTTTACACGACCGCCCGCTCCAGACGGAGTGCCCGAATGGAACTGCACCTGGTTCTCGTAGTCGTCGTACTTCAGAGCCTCCGCAAGGCTGGCAGGCGCGCTGGAGATGTCCAGCTCTTGGATATCCTCGTCATCACCGCGGAATAGTCTCACTCGTTTCATGCTCACCGCCAGGACGTAGAAGCGTCCGCCCTTGTGCAGTTCCGGCAACACGGGTCTGAGCATGAACCTGTCCGCTACAGCGAGATTCTCTGTGGGTTCCAGGCGGGTGCGGAACACTTCGAAGGTGTCCCTTGAAATGAAGATCGCAAGACCGTCACCCGGTGCGCGCCAGCGGCTGGGATCGTCGTGGAACGCCCATGCGGGCTCCATGAGTTCCTTGATCTCAGAGGGGCGCATACCTCCCTCGGTGAGTTGTTCCTCGGCGGTTCTGAGCAGGTTCTTGAGCCGGATCCGATCTCCTTGGACATCTCCGCCCGGACGGCGAAGCGGCATTGTCAGCGAAATCGCCGGCCAGTCCATATGACGAGCAAGGGCGGCGAGGTCTTCCCGATCGAGGGCACGCATCACTCAGGCCTCCTTTTCGCGGCTGGATGTCGCGAACGGCGATCACGATCCGTGAGGAGACGGAGGGTGATCCAGAACGCCGCTGAGCCAAGGGTCGTGAGTGACCTGTATCCGTGAATGTTCCCACATGTCGGCGGCTCAAGCGTCTCGTGTTCGGGTTGGCGTCGACGGACTCGCGGTCTGCGGCCTGACGCTCTATACTGTGAACTCCGCAAACTGGCGCCTTCGAGCGGGCCTCGGACGGCGGCATGTCGTGAACCTGGTCAGATCCGGAAGGAAGCAGCCATAAGCGGCCTCTGTCGGGTGTCCGGGGTCCGCTCGGAGGCGCCGTTGCGTGATCGCCCCGGTGTCATACCGACGCGGTATACTCCTGTGCAGATCATGCCAGTGTTCATCTCATGCTGCGAAAGGTCCCGAACGTGGCTCATCAGTCCCTGTACCGCAAGTATCGCCCCCAGTCGTTCAACGACGTAGTAGGGCAGTCACATATCACTCGCACGCTGCGCAACGCTGTGGCAGAGAACGCCGTAGCCCACGCCTATCTGTTCACGGGTCCTCGTGGCACAGGAAAAACGACCACAGCGCGTATCCTGGCCAAGGCTCTCAACTGCTCGATCGGCCCCACGCCGGACCCCGACACCACGTGTCAGGATTGTCTGGACATAGCAGAGGGCCGTCACCCAGACATTCACGAGCTCGATGCTGCATCACGCACACAGGTGGAGAACGTTCGCGAGGAGATCATCGGGCGAGTCGCCTACGCCCCCACTCGCGGCACCTGGAAGGTCTACATCATCGACGAGGTGCACATGCTATCCACGCACTCGTTCAACGCGCTCCTCAAGACCATAGAGGAGCCGCCAGCGCGAACGGTGTTCATACTCTGTACCACGCATCCTCATAAGGTTCCGGAGACCATCCATTCCCGTTGTCAGCGTTTTGACTTTCACCGCATAGGCATAGAGGACATCGTGGGGCGCTTGCGTCACATCGCCACTTCGGAGTCGATCGAGGTCTCTGATTCGGCTCTGACCATGGTCGCCAAGCATGCCTTGGGAGGCATGAGAGACGCAATCTCGACCTTGGAGCAACTCGCTGCCTTCACAGGCAAGAAGATAACCCTCGACGACGTCGAGGATCTTCTGGGCGAAGTGGACAGCGCTCTACTCTTCGAGCTCGCAGATCTGATCGCGCATCGTGACATCGCTGGCGGTTTTCGTTTCGTCGCCAGACTCGCAGAGACCGGTGCTGACCTCTCGGAGTTCGTCCGGGAGTTCACCGGGCACGTTCGAGATCTGTACGTGACCGCGGCAGTCGGTGACTCAACCGATATCGTTGACACCACCGACGACAGCTTGGCCAAGCTCACCGCGCAGGCGAAAGCCATTGGCGGTGAGCGCCTGGCTCGGATCCTCGACCTTCTGGGAGAGGTGTCCGGTGAGATGCGCCGGACACCCGATCCTCGGCTGGCGCTGGAGGTGACCCTCACACGCATCGCAAGGCCTCAGGGTGAGCTCACGCTGGAGGCTCTGGCTGAGCGCATAGAGTCGCTCGAGAGGGGTGTTTCCTCGGCTGTGCCTACGACAATGACCCCGGCACAGCCCGTGGCACCAGCACCAGCAGCACCAGCAGCACCAGCACCAGCGACCAAGACCCCGACGGAGGATTCGCTTGGCAGCGCTGCTTCCGCGACTGGGGCGACGAATCCCCAAGGGTCCGTGCAGCCCAAGGAGAATCCCGGGCAGGCAGCCGCACCGTCCTCTGCAACCGGGGCAGTGTTGGATCGTGCATCCGTGAAACGTTCCTGGCCCGCCGTCATGGCCGAGATCAAGAGAGCCAAAGCGACGCGTGCGGCATTCTTTTCTGCCGTCGAGGTAGACATGGATGCTGATGGCAAGACAGTAGTGCTCGAGTTCTCGGCCGATCAGGAGTTCTCCATGAAGCTGGCCGATACTCCCGAGACGAAGGACCTGATGCGCAATGCATTGGCGGCAGTCTTCGGCTCTCCTCCACCATTCAGGTATCAACTGGGTCGGGGACCCGTCCGACCGGTCGAGACAGCCTCTGAGAGTTCAGTGGCGCCAACCAAGACTTCTTCGGTCGAGGCTCCTCCGGTAGTGACGCCGGAGACTTCCGTCGCTGAGAGCGGCGCGCAGTCGACAGCCAGTGATCAGGCCGAGGCGGAGCGGTTGCTGGACGAGCTAGGTGCCGAGTTCGTCGATGATCGTCCAAAAGAGCAGAGTACCGAATGAAAGGAGCACCAATGGCGAAACCCAATATCGGAAACATGATGAAGCAGGCCCAGAAGATGCAGGCTGACATGGCACGCATACAGGAGGGACTCAAGGACGAGCGGGTGGAGGCTTCGGTTGGCGGAGGAATGGTCAAGGTTGTCATGAGCGGAGAGATGACCGTTCTCAGCGTCTTGATCGATCCCGCCGCTGTGGACCCGGATGATGTAGCTATGCTCCAAGATATGGTGGCTGCTGCAGTCAACGAGGCCTCGCGCCAGGCTCAGGAGCTCGCGTCGAGCAAGATGGCGGCGGTCACCGGCGGCATGAACCTCCCGGGTTTGATGTAGTCAATGCTGTACGCCGCGCCCATAGCGCAACTCCTCGAGGAACTCGAGAGACTGCCTGGTATCGGGCCCAAGTCTGCTCAACGGATAGCGTATTACCTTCTCAAGACCGATGAGGATTCTGCGGTCCGCCTGGCAGATGCCATTACTCACGTGAAGCGTTCGATTCACTTCTGTCCGCGCTGTCACAACTTCGCCGAGGGCGACACCTGCGACATATGCGCCGACCCGGAGCGCGAAGCGGGCAGCATATGCGTCGTTGAAGAACCTCGGGACGTCGTGGCGATCGAGCGAACCGGTGAGTTCAGGGGGTACTATCACGTTCTCCAAGGCGTGATCTCGCCCATGGACGGAATCGGCCCGGATCAGCTACGCGTGAGAGAACTGGTGGAGCGAGTGGCAGCGGGGGAAATCGATGAGGTCGTGGTGGCGACCAATCCCAATGTTGAGGGTGAGACGACTGCGCTGTACATCGCGCGGCTGATCAAGCCACTCGGCGCAAGGGTGACACGTATTGCCCTAGGGCTTCCCGTAGGAGGAGATTTGGAGTTCGCCGAC
The DNA here is from genome assembly GCA_027859125.1 of Actinomycetota bacterium. Classification (GTDB taxonomy): domain Bacteria; phylum Actinomycetota; class Coriobacteriia; order Anaerosomatales; family UBA3086; genus UBA3086. Next base: position 4,252 of record JAQIBK010000269.1, read on the forward strand.
GAAGTGACTCTGGGGAAGGCTCTGGAGGCACGGCGAGACATGTAGTCTAGCGGTATGACATTTTCTTGCTACCGTTCACCGATAATGTTGCACCGTTGACCGTGGCGACAATGCCGATTGCCGTTGTCGCACCCGTATCCTTGTTAGACCTGTTGCCCAGTTGGCTTGAGGTCAGGCTGTTCTTCTGTTCCATTATTTGTGAGACGACCGCCCATATGCGATCGAGAGAGGGGAGAAGGATGCAGCTGACAGAGATTCGTTGGCATGCTCGTGCTGGTCAAGGTGCCGTTACTGCTGCGAAGCTGGTTGCCGAGACAGCGCTTGAACAGAATCGCTACATGCAGGCGATGCCAGAGTACGGTCCTGAGCGTATGGGGGCGCCTATCAAAGCGTTCACCCGTATCAGCGCAGAGCCTATCGACATACACTGCAACATCGAGAACCCGGATATCGTCATCGTTCTTGACGAGAGCCTACTGGACGTCGTTGACGTCATCGAAGGAATCGTGGAGGGCGGCACAGTCATAATCAACAGCTGTGAGCCGCCGGAAATGATGCGCAAGGTTCTTGGCATGGTCGGCGGGAACGTTGCTTGTGTGGATGCTTCAGGAATCGCGCTCGATACCATCAAGCGCGACATCCCGAACACGCCCATGATCGGCGCATTGGCCAAGGTCACAGGAGTTGTGGACCTCGAGGCCGTGAAGGGTCTGTTGGTCAAGACTTTCGGCAAGAAGTTCGGTCAGGACATCATCGATGCGAACCTTACGTCGGTAATCAGATCCTTCGAGGAGGTGAACGTAGCGTGAGCAATTGGGATATCTCCAAGATAGACTCCTGGAAGTCCGCTCAGTTCCCGCTCGGAGCTGTTATTCCTGCGGGCGGCAACTCTGACGACTACGTCACGGGGGGCTGGCGCAGCGAGCGTCCGGAGCGCAGCATCGAGAAGTGCACCGACTGTCTGATCTGCTGGATATTCTGTCCAGACACTGCGATACGTGTAGCGGACGAGAAACTGGCGGACGACTGGGTTGACCTCGACCACTGCAAGGGTTGCGGTGTTTGTGCCAATGAGTGTCCCGTTGAAGCGATCACCATGGTCCCTGAGGGCTGCGAGATCAGGGAGGCGAAGTAGATGACCGAGAAGAGAACAGTTGCCGCGACAGGCAACGTGGTGGTCGCTGAAGCATTTCGTCAGTGCGCCCCCGATGTCGTCGCTGCCTATCCGATCACGCCACAGACGACTATCGTCGAGGAGTTCGCGAAGTTCGTCGCGCAGGGCCGTGTTCACACTGAGTACGTGACGGTCGAGTCCGAGCACTCGGCGATGAGTGCATGTGTTGGTGCTTCCGCCGCTGGTGCACGTGTCATGACCGCTACGGCGAGTCAGGGTCTGGCTCTCATGTGGGAGGAGCTCCACATCGCCTCCGGCATGCGTCTACCGATCGTTATGGCCAACGCCAACCGCGCACTCTCTGCCCCGATCAACATTCACTGCGACCATGGCGACGCCATGGGTGCTCGTGATGCGGGCTGGGTGATGCTCTTCGCTGAGAGCGCCCAGGAGGCCTATGACAACACCATCATCTCCCTCAAGGTGGCAGAGGATCCCCAGGTCCTGTTGCCCGTTCTGACATGTCTCGATGGTTTCATCACGACTCACTCAATCGAGAGGGTTGACCTGCTCGATGATGAGACGGTCGAATCATTCGTTGGGGAGTACGAGCCCCAGAATGCGTTGCTCGATCTCGACAACCCGGTCACCCATGGTGCTTTCGCCGGTCTGGGAGGCCCGTTCTTTGAGTTCAAGAGAGCACAGCGGGACGCCATGGACAGGTCCAAGGCGGTCATCGAGCGTGAGAGCGCCGCGTTCTCCAAGATCACCGAGCGTCCATTCGGTCTGATTGAGACGTTCATGATGGACGACGCCGACGTGGCGATCGTCATCATCGGATCTGCATCCGGAAACGCTCGTCATGTGGCGCGCGAGCTGCGTTCAGAGGGCGTTAAGGCTGGAGTCGTCAAGGTTCGCTGCTTCCGTCCATTCCCGGGTGCAGAGATCGTTTCAGCATTGCGCGGCGTCAAGGCAGTTGCTGTTCTGGATCGCGCGGAATCCTTTGGTGCACAGGGCGGCCCACTGTTCCTGGAGACCCGGAGCGCCATGTATGATGCGGCGGAACGTGTCCCCTTGGTCAGTTACATCTACGGACTTGGCGGAAGCGATGTTCGTCTTGAGCTTGTTCGCGAGGTCTACACCGATCTGTCCGATATCGTGGCTGGCGGATCTGTGCCTGACAGCCTCGTCTATCTCGGCAGCCGATAGGAGGACCGCATGCCTACTCTAAGAGAACTGACTCATCGTGAGGATCGACTGGCCGGCGGCCACCGGTTGTGTGCCGGTTGTGGTGCGTCAATCGCCGTGCGCCAGATACTACTGGCTGCGGGCGAGGAGCCCGTCGTGACCGGATGTGCCACCGGCTGCCTCGAGGTCTCCACAACGATCTACCCATATACATCGTGGAAGACGCCCTTCATTCACAACGCATTCGAGAACTCCGCCGCCACTGTTTCCGGTGTCGAGGCGGCGTTCAAGGGCCTCAAAGCCGCAGGCAAGATTCCGGCCGACAAGAAGGTCAAGTTCGTCGCATTCGGTGGCGACGGCGGTACGTACGATATCGGTCTGCAGTCCCTGTCAGGGGCCATGGAGCGTGGCCACGACATGGTGTACGTCTGCTATGACAATGGTGCGTACATGAACACGGGTATCCAGCGTTCCTCGGGTACGCCCAAGGGGGCGTGGGCGACCACTTCCGAAGTCGGAAAAGCCCAGGCCGGCAAGATCCAGAAGCGCAAGGACCTGACGTCGATCATCGCGGCTCATGGCATTCCCTACGTCGCTCAGGCATCTATCAGCCACTGGAAGGATCTCACGACCAAGGCGGAGAAGGCGTTCGCCGTGGAGGGCCCGGCGTTCTTGAACGTGCTCGCCACATGTCCCCGCGGCTGGCGGTCTCCGTACAACAAGTCCATTGAGGTCGCGAAGCTGGCAGTTGAGACTGGGTTCTGGCCGACCTTCGAAGTTGAGAACGGAATCTGGAGCCTCAGCGCACCTTCGGTATCCGCGGAGAGGCGTGGCCGTAAGCCGGTCACGGAGTTCCTCCAAATGCAGGGACGCTTCAAGCACCTGTTCAAGCCGGAGAATGCAGAGCTCTTGGCTGAGATTCAGACGGATGTGGACGACTATCTCACCTACATAAACGGTCGTTGCGGGGGCTGATCCGCTCCCGGCGGCGCTTCTGTCCATATCACTTGTCACTACGAGGACCCGGGGTCAGTCCCGGGTCCTCTTCGATGATAGACTGTGACTCTGGGTTAACGAGAGTTGATGAGGGGGGCTCAGTCGTGTTGTTTCGACGGGCGGGGAGTTTGCTGGCGGGGACCGTGCTGTGTGTGATACTCGCGACCGGATGCACGAGTTCCGTGGAGTCGCCAGCGGCCATCGCGGAGCGAGTGCGAGTCTCGGGTTCCGGAACCTGCCTGCCTCTCCTCCGCATTCTGACCTCTGCCTACCCTGGCACTGACGTTGAGTTCGTGTATCTGCCCGGGCTACACAGTGGCGGCGGGATTCGCGGCGTGGCGAACGGGGATCTCGAGATCGGCGCAGTGTCAAGAACACTCACTGACGATGAGAGAGAACTCGGACTGGAGTACCTGCAACTATCCAGCGATGGTCTTGCGGTTGCTGTTCACCCCTCAGTTCAAGTGGACACGTTGTCGACAGAGGAGCTTCGCAGCATCTATGACGGCACTCACACCTCCTGGACTGATTTCGGTGGCGAGGATCTTCCGATAATCGTCTTGGACAGAAGCGAGGATGAGTCCGCAAAGATGGTCTTTCGGGAGTACGTCCTCGGAGAGCTTGAAGTGGCGGACAGTGCCGTTAACCTGTTCTATGAATCCGACATGGTGTCGGGGCTTGAGGGGACGCCGGGGGCGATCGGATACTTCAGTCTTGGGTTGGGAATATCTGACTCGCTTGATGTGTCATATATCGCTCTCGACGGTGTTGAACCGACCGTTGCCAATGTGAGCAATGGCTCCTACTCAGTCGTTCGATCACTGGGAATCGTGTTCGCCGAATCCCTGGCATCACCCACATCGGCGTTCGTCGAGTGGATGCAGGGCGATGATGCTATCAGTATCATGGAAGACCAAGGGTTCGCTCGCCCCCGCGATGCAGACCGCCTCCCGTCCCCAAGTGGAGAATGATGCGACGCAATCTCTTTGGCCACCATCTCTATAGCCAGATCGTCTCTCCGCTCATAGTCGCGTCCTTGATCGTGGGCATCGTGGCTACCATGGTCGCCGTTTTCTTCTTGTCGAGCCTCACCGACAGGTGGGTCGATCAGGTCGCCGAGGCTTCCATGGACAATCTTGCGGCCCGCTTCGACGCACGCGTCACGAGCATTGGCAGAGTTGCCAAACTGGCTGCACAGAGTGCTGATCTGACGGATGCCCTCTCTGTTGGTGACTACGATGAGATTCGCGGCATTCTCGTGGGATCCAATGTGGCGCTGCAGTTCGACAACATGGCGCTGCTGGACAGTGATGGTGTCGTTATCGCGTCGACTGGATTCAGTGATGTCGATCCCGGTGTCCAGTTCCTGAGAGGCGACCAGCAGACATGGGTCGACCTTTCAATGAGCCATGCTGCCTTCGTCAACGTAGGAGAGCGGGAGACGCTCACGGCTTTGCAGCCGGTGGTATCCGGGTCTGAGAATGATGTCTACACTCTTGCCGTATCCCAGGTGATCGATGAGTCTTTCCTTGACGATCTGTCCGGTGGCGCAGAGGCGGCTTTCTGTTTCTACTCCGGTGCGTATGATCGGGTCGCTTGCGCGTCCAAGTCGGTCACTGGAACAGCAGTGACCAGCGCTGAGTTGCAGGAGGCGGTCAAACGTCCGGATCCCGCTATCAGAAGTGCTCTCAATGCGGCGGCCATATCAGATGAAGGGCACGGAGTCTCAACGTTCTCCCTGAGTGACGTGAACTATCGAGTACGGGCTCAGTGTATTGAACTCCTTGATGACAGCGCCGTCGAACAACATGCGTACTTGGTTGCGATCGTCAGTCAAGAACTCAGCGACGACGCGGGGCGCACCACGCGAAACCTGATCATCGCATGGTCCATCGTCGCCGTGTTCGCACTTATCGTGCTTGGTGGCTGGGTGGCGCGTCGGGTCTCGGATCCGCTCATCGTGCTTTCAGAGGGTGCGACGAGGATAGCCCAAGGTGACTTCTCCACGAAGGTGAGCATCAGGAGCTCGAACGAGATCGGCGAGTTGGCCGAGACCTTCAACCAGATGACCGACTCCCTGCGAGAACGGAGTGAGAGTCTGACGAAGAAGGTGCTTGAGCTAGCGACCCTGTATGAGATGAGTCGAGCCTTGGGCTCAACTTTCGAGATGCCCGTTCTGCTCGATTCAGTACTTGATTCCGCTCTGCGCATCGTTGGCGTCGAGCTCGGCTACGTGATGCTCCGGAACAAAGAGAGCGATCAGCTCGAGCTGATCGCGAGAAGAGGTCCGGACCCCGGTTCTGATGGGGCAACGAAACTCCGCAGTTCGATGTCCGAGTGGGTTGTGCGTGAGGGGCGGCCTCTTATATACAACCCGGTCAAGGGAGATGACGAGCAGGTTGAGGTCGACCCTATGACGGGAGCTCTTGCGGCGCTATGTGTGCCATTGATGTCGAGCGAGGGAACCATAGGATCGATCACCGTTGGCAGCAAGGACGCAGAGTTCCGATTCAACAGCGATGACGTGCGCCTGCTTTCAACGATCGCGAACCACATGACCATTGCCATTGGGAACATTGAGTTGTTCATCAGTCTGCAGGAGGCGTATCTGGCCACAGTCAGATCCCTGGCGGCGGCGGTGGATGCCAAGGATCCCTTCACCAGAGGTCACTCGGACAGAGTCGCTCAGTTCGCGACGCTCATCGCCGAGCACATGGGGCTTTCGCATGATCAGCGCATCGCGCTGGAGATGGCCGCGTACCTGCACGACATAGGTAAGATCGGAATCAAAGAGGAGATTCTCCTCAAGCCAGGCAGACTCACAGACGATGAGATGGGGCAGATGCGTCACCATCCGTTGATTGGCGCGAACATCCTGAAACCGGTAGCCTTCCCGTGGCCGATCACGCCCGTGGTGCGTCATCACCATGAGCACTACAACGGGGCCGGCTATCCCGCTGGTCTCCAAGGTGAGGAGATACCGCTTCTCGCACGGATTCTGACCGCTGCTGATGCTTTCGAGGCGATGATCGCGGATCGCCCATATCGCAAAGGGCGCACAGAGGGCGAGGCCGTCGAGGAGCTTGAAAGATGCGCTGGCACACACTTCGATCCCCGCGTGGTCGAGGTCTTCGTCGAGGCTCTCGCTGAGAGGGCACATGGCGTGGATCTGAATACGGGAATCGATCTGAGTGAGGTGCAGTCGGAGGAGGTGCGCGCGATCTTCGTCGCACTGAGTGATGGCATGTTCCTGAGCTTCCGTCGGCTTGGTGGTCCACGCCTCGCATCCAATGTGGAGCGGGATCTCAGCGAGTTCCTCGTCCGAGAGGAGTTGCCGTTCATGATCGCCCACGGACGTATGGCCGTAGGGGACATGGAGGATCTCAGCCGAGAAGAGCAGCTTGAGGCGATGCGCTCGTCGCTCAGATACCTCGATGCGATCATGGGCAGACTGTCAGGTCACACGTTGGTCGATCACTTCTACACCGATGCGCTCTCGAGTCTCTCAGAGAGGATGCGGGACATCGCACGCGCTCTTGGGTTGTACGAACACGACTGAGCCATGATCAGTGGTGTGATCAGTGGAGTAGAGTGTGCGTGAATGAGCTTCTCGTGGGTGATACACTATTCCGCACGTTGGCCGAGTCCGACGCATGTTCGTATTCGAATCAGGGAGGGACGATGGCGCTCGTCGTCTGTAAGTTCGGCGGGACGTCCGTGGGCGGTACGGAGCGGCTCAGGGCCGTGGCTCAGCGTCTCGTGGATCGCAAGCTCTCGGGAGACCGTGTCGTGGCCGTTGTATCGGCGATGGGAGACGTCACCGATGAGTTGGTCGCGCTGGCACAGGATGTCACTCACGATCCCCCCGAGCGCGAGATGGACATGCTTCTCGCAACAGGTGAGCAGGTTACGATCGCTTTGCTCGCGATGGCCATTCACGCTCTTGGCCACAAGGCGATCTCCTTCACAGGGCCACAGGTCGGCATCGTCACTGACTCCGGCCATACCAAGGCCAAGATCCAGGAAGTGCGCGCCGACTGTGTTAACGATGCGCTCGACGCTGGAATGATAGTGATCGTGGCCGGTTTCCAAGGAGTCACCCCTGATGGTCAGATAACCACCCTGGGACGTGGAGGTTCAGACACCACTGCGATCGCGGTCGCAGCGGGCATAGGTGCTGACGTGTGTGAGATCCTGACCGATGTCGATGGGATCTACACAGCGGACCCCCGTGTTGTATCGGTCGCACGCAAGCTCGATGTCGTCTCCTATGAAGAGATGCTCGAGATGGCGGCCACGGGTGCCAAGGTGCTGCAACTGCGCGCGGTCGAATTCGCACGCAATCACGGCGTGGTGATCCACTGCCGTTCGAGCTTCAACGACATGCCGGGAACGATCGTCAGGGAGGTCGATGGCTCCATGGAGCAGGCCATCATATCCGGTGTCACTCACGACACCTCGGAAGCGAAAGTCACCATACGCGATGTCCCGGACCTTCCGGGCGTCGCTGCCATAGTGTTCGCCCGAATGGCGGATGCCAATGTGAATGTCGATATGATCGTTCAGAACGTGTCCGAGCAGGGCATGACGGACATCTCCTTCACTACTCCCAAGGAGGACCTGGTGAGGGCCAAGCACGCGGCGGCGGAAGTGGTTTCCGAACTCGGTGCGCGACACTGGTTCGTTGACGAGTCGATCGCCAAGGTGTCTCTGGTGGGAGCTGGCATGAAGACGCACCCGGGAATGGCGGCTAAGATGTTCCGTACACTGGCGGATGCCGATGTGAACCTCGACATGATCTCAACGTCGTCGATCCGCGTCTCATGCGTGATCGACGGGGATCAGGTTGAACGGGCCGTGCGGGCTCTACATACGAGTTTTGGCTTGGATGAAGACGCAGTCAAGGCGGAGACGTCGCCCGCGTTCTTGGAAGGTGCGTGATCATGAGTTGGAGCAAGCCCATGCCTGCCAACCCTGTTGTCGCCGTAGTCGGTGCCACGGGTGCAGTAGGCACCGAGATGATGTTCGTGCTGGAGCAGCGCGGGTTCCCGGCTGAGCGCCTGGTCGCACTCGCTTCGGCGCGCTCAGCAGGCAAGTACCTGCTCTTCAAGGGCGTTCCCGTTCGCGTGCAGGAACTGACGGAGGGCTCCTTCGAAGGCGTGGACATCGCGCTTTTCTCGGCGGGGGGCTCCGTCAGCCAGGCGATGGCACAGAACGC
>JAQIBK010000314.1 GCA_027859125.1 Actinomycetota bacterium
ACTCGAACAGCAAGCTGGTGTCGGAAGCGGTGCTTCTGACCTGTTCAATGACGGATATCGCAGCGGCGGCGTCTTGATTCACAAGCGCTTGGTAGAGACGCGCTGAAGCATCATCAGACATACAGTGCACGCCCCCTTCTGAAATCGCGATCTCGCTGCGATGCGAATGACCTTGTCAGTATCTCAAAGGCGAGCTGTACGGGGCAAAATCCTCCACCCCGCACAAGCACGCGTTGTTCCATTGGTAGCGGTGGTGGGAGTCGAACCCACACGGCCCGAAGGCCAGGGGCTTTTAAGGCCCCCTCCTGTACCAGTTCGGATACACCGCCACATGACTTGAGGGCCTCAGCGCGAGTGAGACTCACGACAGACTCCCATAAGTGTCCAGAAGTATCCCATAGAGTATGTCGTGCTCGCTTATCTCGGTCGAATCGAGTCCGGCGAGATCCATCAACACCTCGAGTACCAGCGCGCCCGCAATGATCACCGATGCGCGATCCGGATGCAGGCCCACCACCTCACGTCTCCGGGAAAGATCCAGTCCCGAGAGCATTACGATCGTCTCGCTCAGAGCGGCGGCGGTCACGATCGATCCGTGGATCGACTCCGGATCGTACACGGCCATTCGCTGTCGAATCGCGGACAGTGTGGTAGCCGTGCCCGCAAGCGAGATGCAGCGGCGGGGCTTCGCCTCAAGTGACTGAAAATATGGAGTCAGCTCCTGGTGGATGAATGAGCGGGCAGCCGAGATCTCGCCCGTCGTCGGCGGGTCTTCTCGCATGAACATCTCGGTCACGCGACGCGATCCCACATTCAACGAGGCGGACGCGACTATCTGCGGCGCAGTCCCCACTGTCCCGACATTGCCGACGACGATCTCCGTCGAACCTCCACCGATGTCGTTGACCAGCACACCCTCGCCCACGTCATCGGATTTCGCGCCCGCGAAGGACAGCTCGGCCTCACGCTGACCGGCGATGATCTCAGGACGCACTCCCCGAGACTCAAGCAGTGCAAGGAACTCCTGGCCGTTGCCCGCGTCCCGGGATGCCGAGGTCGCCACCGCGCGGAATGCCTCGACACCGCTATCCTGCATCTCGCGAGCGTATCGAGCAATACACGTCGCCACGCGTTCCATCGCAGACTCCGAAAGTCGTCCGCTTGCGTGCAGACCCTCTCCCAGGTGTGTGATGTCGACACTTCTGGCGATCTGGCGAACACCCGCCGACGAGACATCCGCTATCAGCAACCTGGCGGTCACGGTGCCGATGTCTATGGCGGCCAGGCGTCTCGCTCGGCCCTCGCTCATACGATCTCCTCGGGTTTCTCCGGTGAAACCAGGTATCTCGCGCATCTGTCATCCGCGCAGTCCGACGACAGGTGCGACATGACATCCTCGCCCACGGGATCATCGATGCCGCCAAGGAACGCGGCAACATGCGCATGAAGGCATTTGGTCTTGAGGGGATCGCGCATGCCGGCGATGCCGACCGATGCACAGGGGTCGTCCCCCGGCACAAGAGATGCGCGAAGCGATCGGTACGACGCGTCGGCTCTCTTCATTCTGGAGGCGAGTTCGGGATCAGCGGCCAGGTGCGCCGCGCTTCTCGCCACTCCGCCGTCGGACTCCACTCGTCCGATCTCATCCACGAGCCAGGGACACGTGAGCCAGAAGAGTGTGGGAAACGGCGTTCCGCAGGCCAGCTCCGGGGGAGTGAGGATCACGCTCGGCCTTCCGTGGACGCAACGTGCGGCGACTCTCCATGGCTCTCGCGGTTCACGACCGACCTGCGCGGCAACAATCGTCGCGTCCTCATCGCTCGTGCATGTCACGTTCGTGTGCACAGTCATTCGACACCGAACACCATGTCCAGGAGGTCGTGCCAGAACGTGTCCTCCACGACACCCGTGTCGGCGATCTCGGCTGGGCGATCCATGACCGACTCATCCTCCGGATCCATGACCACGTAGGCGTTCTCACCCTCTTTGACCATACCCAGGGTCGAACGAGCCACATCCTCGACCCCTTCTGGAGTTTTGAGCCTGTCGACCTGCTCGCGAAGGTCGTCGTTTCGAGCCTGCAGACCCTCGAGCTCCGCCTCGAGACGTGCTTTCTCACGAGTCTCGCGATACTGAACTCGAGCGGCGGGATAGAGTGACCACGCCGTGAGCACCATCACAACGATGATGGTCACCGGCACAAGGTACGCTCGCGACCGACCGCGTTTGCGGGCAGGCGCGGCGGGAGTGACTCGCCCACGGGCCGACGATCCGCTCGTGGAGCGAGGTGAGCGCGTTCCGGTCGAAGCACGGCGGCGCGACGCCGAGGAGCCACTCTTGGTGGTCCTTGAACGTCCGCTCGCTGTCGCCCCGTTCCGCGATGAGGTCTTTCGTGCCATCTGCTACTTAGTTCCTGTGAGAAGGCCAGCGAACCTGTGCAGGCGTGTCTGCCCGCATCAACGCGAATGATAGCACACGAACACCGATGAAATCACCTAGACGTAAGGTCGAGGTCTAGGTCAGCTCGGTCAACTCGCGGACAAGGATGAAGTCTGTGGAACCCGGAACATGCGAACCTCGACCCGCCGTGAGCGCAACCCTCTGCCCGGGAGAGGCGAGTCCGGCCGCCATGACTTGCCTGGAAACAGCATCTATCATCTCGTCCGTATCGTCGGGCAGCGGCACCACGAGCGGATGCACGCCCCATACCCACTGCAGCGCGCGGGCAACGGACTGATCAGGAGTGGCGGCCACTATGGGCACCGGAGGTCGATAACGAGCCACCGCGCGGGCGGTAGCTCCGGATTGGGTCGCTGTGACGATGGCGGCCAGGCGCAGGTCCTGCGCGAGATCGCAGACACCCGCGCTCACCGCCTGGGTCACGTCCTCGGTGTCACCGGCGGACGCACGATCCCATGTCACGTGCGCGATGGACTCCTCGGCAGTCATTGCGATGCGCGCCATGGTACCGACCGCTCGCTCGGGATACTCCCCCACAGCGGTCTCTGCCGACAACATGACCGCATCCACCATGTCGAATATCGCATTCGCCACATCCGATGCTTCTGCGCGTGTGGGCCTTGGAGAGGTGGTCATGGACTCGAGCATCTGCGTCGCCACGATCACAGGAACGCCGGCTCCCCTGCTGATCTGGATGATGCGTCTTTGCAGAACCGGGACACGTTCAGGCGAGGTTTCCACTCCGAGATCACCGCGTGCGACCATGACAACGTCAGCCTCCGCCACAATCTCCTCGATCCGACCGGCCGCCTCGTGCTTCTCTATCTTGGCGACTATGGGCACTACCGAGTCGCCCATGAGGCGTCTCAGCGCAGCCACATCCTCAGGCCCGCGCACGAAGGATTGCGCAACCGCGTCGACCCCGGCCTCCAAGCCCCATGCGAGCACCTCGCGATCTCGCGCAGTGATCGCATCGACCCCGAGAGTGGTACCCGGGACATTGACGCCCTTGTGACTGGAGAGCGGGCCTCCAGCCTCGACGCGCGTGATCACGGAGCCATGGTCCACGCCGGTGACCTGCAGTTCAAGACGACCGTCGTCGAGCATTATCATGTCTCCGGTGACCACATCGTCGCCAAGCCCGGCGTACGTCACGCACGCATGCTCCCCGTCACCCATGCAGGCGCCCGGAACGAGCCGGAACTCCTGGCCCGGCACCAGCACCGTGTCGGAGGAGATCTCGCCGACTCGCAACTTGGGACCGGCAAGGTCCAACAGGACCGCAACGTGTCGTCCGGCTCGCTCGGAAGCAACGCGAACGGCCTTGAGTCGTGCAGCGAGTTCAGGAATGTCCGCATGTGAAGAGTTGAGACGAGCCACGTTCATGCCGCGATCAATCAGCGCGCCCAGGACCTCTGGACGCTCGCTGGCCGGACCTATAGTGGCAACGATCTTGGTGCGCCGCATACTTCCCCCTTGTCCGAACGACCCGAAGTCGTCCGTTTATGACTATTCCACTGAACCGGAAGTTAGACCACACGTCGGCCGAGTTCTATAGTTGGGACGCACAAGGACGATACATCTCGACGACTTGGAACAGGGGACAAGGTGCAGAACCACTCGCTCAGATCTGTAGTTGCCACGATTCTGATGCTGGCCCTGGTCGCGGGCATCGCGGGTTTTCTGTGGGCGGCGCCCAAATGGACTGAAAGTGATAAAGACAGGATACGTGCCGCCCGCATGGAGCCGTATCAACAGCTCCAACTCGAAGACATCGAAGATGACACCCCCACCCACTACTACTTGGACATGCGTCTGATCGCTCACTACGTACGCGAGGGCGAGTACGCCGAGCCACCGGGCGTTGATGCTGCAGGAATCCCGATCGTGGACTACACCCGCAAGAGCGTCGGGGGCGCCTCGAATCCCGAGGCATACAACCCGGTCACGATCTCGCAGTACGCTCTGGGTCGATACGAGGAGTATCTGCGAGGAGAAGAGGCTGCGATCACCGATTTCCTGATACAAGCAGAATGGCTGCGAGACCACCTCATGGCAGACGGCACGCTTCCGTTCACGATAAGCGTCCCGTCGCGCGGGCTTGAACCCGGCTGGATATCCGCGATGGCACAGGGCGAGGCGATCTCAGTCTTCGTGCGCGCCTATTCGGAGACCGCGGACCAAGAGTACCTCGATGCCGCTCTGCTCGCATTCCAACCATTCACCAGAAGCCTGGACGACAATGGTGTGACTTTCAAGGACGAGACAGGGACATGGCTCGAGGAGTACCCGCAGAACCCGCCGAGCCATGTTCTCAACGGCGGACTATTCGCCGCGTTCGGGCTCTACGACCTGTTGCGAGTCACAGACGACGACGAGGTGCGAGAACTCCTGGACGATGTATCCGACACCCTGGTCGACAATCTCGCCCGCTACGAGAGTGACGGATGGGTCCTGTACGAACTGGAAAGTGATCAGTTGGCAGGCAAGACGTACTACCCGCTGCAGGTCGATCAGCTCCGTGCATTTGGATCGATCATGAACGACGACCGGATCACATCCGTGGCCGACAGATGGGCCGAACCGCTCGAGCACGAGGCCCGGTGGCTGATCAAGCGTTCGTTCGTCCGCGGGTGGGAGCGAGCGAAGGCCAGATTCGAGAACTAGAATGACCTGCCCAGCCTACTGCAACGTATCGGAACCCTCACCGAGAGTATCCTTCGGCAGGCGCACGATCTGGATGCGATCTTCGTTCCGACGCACCGTGATCTCGTCCTTGCCCAGCCGATGAACAGCCGTCCTGAGGTTACCGTAAAGGCGCTCGACACCGCGTTCGTCCGTCAAGATGAGCAGAGCTCGGTCGCCCCCGGCCAGGAAGTAGCGCACGAGCCGCGTCGCCGCCCCACGCGGAGGTGGGAAGGGAACCTTGATCTCCCTTGCGTCCACGCCCCACTCCTGTGTGGACTCCGAGAGCTGCGGCACCCAGTTCTCCACGTCGGCGATCAGCACCACGACCCTGTGGACATTCTCTCCATCTCCCGGACCGGCCAGCAATCGCATTGTGACGTCGAACCCCTGGAGTGATGCCCCGCGGCCCAAATAGGCCCAGTCCATGGAACCATCATCATCAAGTAGCATGATCACGCGATACCGGACCCGCCTCGCCAGCTCCACGAGCAGTCGGGCGAGCCCGCGTCCCCTTCGGGGCGTGAAAGTCACGACCGCCACGTCGTACGTCTCATCGTGAAGAAGATCCTCGACCATTCCCTGCTTCACGGTGAGATGCGGAGACTCGGCCGAATCGGCGGAAAGGAGCCGACGCAACAAGCCTGCAGAAGGTTCGAGCGCCGTCAGATGGCCGACGTGCTGCAGCAGAGGTCGCGTCAGAAGACCGGTGGCCGCACCGACTTCGAGCACGTTCGCGCCTTCAGGAATCGCGTCGTACAGCGCCTCAATGACATCTGGAAACACGCGATCCTTGCCGAAGTCTATGTCGTACCTGTCCGCAAAACGCTCACGCTGCGCCAAGACGCTCTCCAGCGGCACTCCATGCTGCTGGAGCGAATCGTCCTGCTCGCTGCGACCCTTGACCATCATGCCGTTCTCCGTAACCTCTGCTGCGCTTGGACGATCAGCGCAAGTTGTAGAACGCATCCATGCCGGGGAACTCAGCTGAGTCGGCCAGCTCCTCTTCGATCCGAAGCAGCTGATTGTACTTGGCCACCCGGTCGCTGCGCGCTGGCGCACCCGTCTTGATCTGGCCCGCGTTCACGGCGACCGCAAGGTCGGCGATGGTGGTGTCCTCGGTCTCGCCGGAACGATGCGAGATCACACACGTGTACCCGGCCTGCTTGGCCATCTCGATCGCCTCGAGCGTTTCGGTGAGCGTGCCGATCTGGTTGACCTTGATCAGGATCGAGTTGGCCACACCCATCTCGATACCCTTGCGCAGACGCTCGGTGTTCGTCACGAACAGATCATCGCCGACGAGCTGCACCTTTTCGCCCAAGCGCTCTGTGAGCAGCTTCCAACCGTCCCAGTCATCCTCGGCCATACCGTCCTCGAGACTGATGATCGGATAGCGCGTGGTGAGATCGACCCAGAACTCCACCATCTCCGCCGAGGATAGCTCCCTGCCCTCGCCTTTGAGCATGTAGACACCACGCTCTGCGTCGTAGATCTCGGTCGTGGCTGGATCGAGGGCGAAACGGATGTCGTCGCCCAGCTTGTAGCCAGCCTTCTCAACAGCGTCGGATATGACCTGCAGTGCTTCTTCGTTGCTGCCAAGATCAGGCGCGAAACCGCCCTCATCGCCCACACCGGTGGCCAGACCGCGCTCCTGCAGCACCTTCTTGAGCGTGTGATAGATCTCGGTGCACCAGCGCAGACCCTCGGCGAACGTGGGAGCGCCCACAGGCATGATCATGAACTCCTGGAGGTCAACGTTGTTGTCGGCGTGCATACCACCATTGAGGATGTTCATCATTGGAACAGGCAGGCGATGCGCATTGGCGCCGCCAACGTACGAGTAGATCGTGAGCTCAGTGGACTCCGCTGCCGCTTTCATCACGGCGAGAGAGACGCCCAGAATGGCGTTCGCGCCGAGATTCGCCTTGTTGGGAGTGCCGTCTATGGCGATGAGCGTGTTGTCGATCAAGCGCTGGTCGGTGGCGTCCAAGCCTATGATCTCGGAGGCGATGGCCTCGTTGACGTTCCCAATCGCCGTGAGAACCCCTTTGCCCATGTAGCGACCATCATCGCCATCGCGGAGCTCGACGGCTTCGAACGCGCCGGTGGATGCACCTGAGGGCACGATCGCCCGGCCGTAGGAGCCGTCATCGAGAATCACCTCGACCTCGACGGTGGGATTGCCGCGAGAGTCCAGAACCTCACGTGCATAGACCTCATCGATATAGCTCATGAACGATCCGCTCCTTTGCTCTTGTTCTCCCGAGCCTTGGCTGCTTTCCACAACTTCTCAAGCTCGGTGATGTCCAGATCCTTGACAGACTCACCACGCGTCGCGGCGGTCCGCTCCATATCCTCGAAACGCCCGCGGAACTTGGCGCACGTTCCTCGTAGCGCTATCTCAGCGTCTATTCCCTGCTTGCGTGCGAGATTGACGACAGTGAACAACAGATCCCCGATCTCATCGATCGCTTCGGGCGATCCCGGTTCGGTCGCCTTGAGCTCATAGATCTCCTCATGGACCTTGTCCCACACGTCCTCGAGTGTCTCCCACTCGAAACCCACACCCACCGCGCGTCTCGACATCTTCTGCGCGTACATGAGCGCGGGAAGTCCCTCGGGAATGCCGTCAAGAGTGCCCTCGGGCTTTCTTCCTCCCCCGGGCGCTTTCTCCTCCCGCTTGATAGCATCCCAAGCGTGGTGGACCTCCTCGGGCGTCTCGGCGGTCGCGTTGCCGAAGACATGCGGATGACGTCGACGGATCTTTCGCGTGATGCCCTCGACGACATCCTCGATTCCGAACTCGCCGGCCTCCGATGCGATCTGCGCGTGGAGCGCTACCTGCAGCAGCACGTCACCGAGCTCGTCGGCCAATTGGGCCGGGTCACCGGTCTCAATGGCGGCAACCGCTTCGTACGCCTCCTCCAGCATGTTCGTGCGAAGAGTGTGATGGTCCTGGGCGCGATCCCAAGGACATCCGTCAGGACTCCGCAGGACCGAGATTATGCGAATGAACTCTTGGAAGCCGGTCGGCGGCTCAAGGCTCACGGGACTCACGTAGACAGCGGAGTCCTCGCAGAATTCACCGTCTGCAAGGTCCAGGATCGTGCGCATCTGAAGTGAGAACGAACCGTCGGAGGAGCAGCCGGCGATGACCGCCGCATGAGAGCCCGGATACAGGCTGGCGAGACGCTCAGACACCATCTCGGCGAGCATGGCGTTGCGAACACCAGTCACGATCAGATGAGAATCTCGCTGGGACGTATCCGGACGAAGACTCCGAGTGTCAACGATGTCGAGATCGGCAGTGAGATCGATGTCAAAGGCGAGCAGGATTATCTGCAGAGGTGACAGCACCGGATAGATGTCGAGATTACCGCGAGACCTGGCCAGCAGGCTCGTCACCATACCCTCCTTGAGGAGCGGGTATCCGGAGGCAACATATGCGACGTCGCCTTCGCGACCGAGCGCAACGAGTTCCTCGACGATCCTCTCCACAGGTGCGGCGGGCTCCACATCGAGATCGGACAGAGGAATCGCAACAATGCCCGCCTCTGCCAAGCGTACTGCAACGACACCGTCGGCGTTGGAGACGACAACGGTGTCGGCTCGCTTGAGACGAGCGAGCGTATCGGGCGAGAAGACGGCGTTCCCTTCGGCGCCCAGGCCCACAATCGCTATTGAGCCCACCTTGTACCCCCGTGCCCTGTGTGGGCCGTCGCTACTCTTCGATCCCAGATGACGTGAGCCCAAGATCCTCAACCAGGATCTCGATCTCCGCCTCGGCGCGAATATCATCGAGATAGATCTGATAGGCATCCGCGTTGGCCTGCTGGATCAATATCTCCTCGATCTGGTCTCGCACGTCGTCGAGTGTCTGCACGCTCGCCTCGCGACGCTCGAGCACCTCGATGATGTGATAGCCGAATGTCGTCTGGACAAGGTCGGAGATCTCTCCGATCTCAAGAGCGTCAGCCGCCTCTTGGAATTCAGCCACGTAGGCCATTGTCGGCCAGCCCAAGTCGCCGCCATCAGCAGCGGAGACAGTGTCTATCGAGTACTCAGTGGCAGCAGCGGCGAAATCGCCGCCCGCACGGAGATCGGCGAGCACTTCTTCGGCCTGCGCTTCATCCTCTGAGGCGAAGAGAATGTGGCGCGCGTGGACTGCGGCTTCCTGAGTGAACTGCTCCTGGTTGCCAGCGTAGTACTCCTCCATCGCGTCACTGGTGATCTCGATCTCGGACGTCAACTTCTCGAGCAGTCGCTCGAGAATGAGCTGATCCTTCAGCTGCTCGTCGAGCGCATCGGCATCCATGCCCGCTGACTCAAGTGCGGCCACGTAATCCTCTTCGGTCGGGAATCCGGCCTTGAGTTCCTCGATCTGCGCTTCCACCTCGGAGTCCGAGACTGTGACGCCCTCGTCCTCAGCGGCCTGACGGATGAGGATGTTGTTGATGAGATTGTCGAGTAGACGCTGCTTGAAATCGATCAGGCGACCTTCGCCATCGGGACCCTCGAACATCTGCGGATACTGCTCTATCAGTTGATCGACCTGACTGTTGAGCTCGGTCAGAGTGATCTCCTCGCCGTTCACGATTGCAGCTATGTCATCGTCGCCGCAACCGGCGAGCGGAATGACCAGCACTAGAGCGAGAATAAGGGCCGTGCAAAGGCGAAGAAGTCTCATGGGTTCCTCCGGATGGGAATCAGGTGCGTTCGGTTCCAGTCAGTATAGCATCGAGAAGTGACTTGGCAGTCTCCAATGGGCTGCCACCCGCGTCTGCGGCGAGCGCGAACTTGCGCTCCCGATCGAGGTAAATGGCGCCTATCTTTGCAGCGGCCGAACGAATGCCATCATCTGGCGAGATCGGACCGACCAGAATCCGTCGGCGAACTACCGACACATCAGTGAGTCCAGCCTCTGCTGCAATCGTTCGAATGCGGGCAACGGCCACAAGGTCACGTGCAGGTTCCGGCATGGGTCCGAACCGCTCCCGCAGCTCAGTTTCGACGCGCTCGATCGCCTCGATCGTTGGCGCACCCGCGATGCGACGATAGAACAGCACGCGCTGATCGACCTCGGGGACGTACTCCTCAGGCAGGTATGTCTTGGCGGGAAGCGCCACTTTGATGTCAGCGTGAGCTATCGGCGGTTCGCCTCGCGCTTCAGCAACAGCCTCGCGCAGCATCTGTGAGTACAGGTCGAAACCGACGGCGCTCATCTGGCCATGCTGTTCAGCTCCTAGGAGCGAACCGGCTCCGCGAATCTCCAGATCGCGCATTGCCACCTTGATGCCGCTGCCGAGCTCCGTGTTCTCACCGATCGCAGTGAGGCGCTCAACAGCCTGTTCGGTCAAGGACTGGCCGCGGGGGAACATGAAGAACGCGAATGCGCGGACATGACTGCGACCTACGCGACCCTTGAGCTGATAGAGCTGGGCGAGACCCAACCTCTGGCTGTCCTCGATGATGAGCGTGTTGCTGTGAGGGTTGTCGATGCCGCTCTCCACGATCGTGGTCGCCACGAGCACATCGAGCTGGTTCGCGGAGAACGACTCCATGACGCGCTCGAGCTCACGCTCGGACATCTGACCGTGTGCAACGCCGACTCTGGCCTCAGGTGCCGCCTCGCGTACGCGCGCGACCGCCTCATCGATCGACCTCACGCGGTTGGACACGAAGTAGACCTGCCCACCTCGCTCGACCTCTCGACGGATCGCCCCGCTCACCACGTCGGCATCGTACTCGCCAACGTGGACTTTGACCGGGAACCGGTTCGGTGGAGGCGTGTCGATCACGCTCATGTCGCGCACACCGGAAAGCGACATCTGCAATGTGCGCGGAATCGGAGTGGCCGTCAGGGTGAGCACGTCGACTTGCTCGCGAAGGTTGGTGAGGTGTTCCTTGTGCTGCACTCCGAAACGCTGCTCCTCGTCGACGACGACAAGTCCGAGATCCTTGGGCATGACGTCCGTCGAGAGCAGGCGGTGAGTACCGATGAGAACGTCGACACTGCCATCAACGAATCCCTGCAGTGCGGTCTTCTGCTGCTCCTTGCTACGGAACCTGGACAGCACCTCGACCTTGACCGCGAATGGCTCGAATCGCTCAGAGAAGTTGGTGAAGTGCTGTTGAGCGAGAATCGTTGTGGGGCAGAGCAGCATGACCTGCTTTCCGCCCTGCACCGCCTTGAAGACCGCACGAATCGCCACCTCGGTCTTGCCGTAGCCCACGTCGCCACAGATGAGTCTGTCCATGGGCTTCTCGGACTCCATGTCCATCTTGGTGTCAGCAATGGCCGTGAGCTGGTCGGGTGTCTCCTCGAAAGGAAACATCGCCTCCATCTCCATCTGCCAGGTCGTGTCCACGCCGTAGGGATGACCGGTCGCGGTCGCGCGGCGCGAGTACAAGTCAACCAGATCGAATGCGAGCTTGCGAGCCGCTTTGCGCGCCTTGCCGGTCGCTTTGGACCAGTCCGCTGTGTTCAACCGCGTCACGCGTGGTGCGGAGCCGTCCGGACCCACATACTTGGTGACCCGGTCGATCTGATCGACCGGCACGTACAGCTTGTCGCCCTTGGCGTACTCCAGCTGCAAGTAGTCTCGAGCGCCGCCCAGAAGCTCTTTTCGCGCCATATCCTTGAACAGAGCGACACCATGGGTGCTGTGAACCACGTAATCTCCGGGCTTGAAGGAGAATGTGACCTGGGTGGCCTCGATCTCTCGAGCACGACGGACAGAAGAGCGCGGATACGCATCGTCGATGCTCACAACGGCGACGCGTGCGTCGGGTATCACGAACCCCGCAGGGACATCCGCTTTCACGAAATGCACCACACCCCGTCGTAGCGAGGTGAGATCACTGCTGTCGGCTGATGCATCCTGGATCGCGATGCCCGCTTGCACCAGCGTTTCGGCGACACGCTCACGCCGCGCACGATCAGGTATCGCCAAGGCGACACCGTAGTCGATCGAGAGCAGACCGCGGAGCCCCGCCATGAATCGATCCTCGCCGCCCGATACCTCGGGACGACGCGCCAGGAGCTCCGCGTCAACACTTCCGCCAGCTCGAAGCATGGACAGCAGAGTCAGCCTCTGGCGACCTCCAAGATCGACCGCGGCCGGGTCCAGGAACAGCCCATCGACATCCGCATCTGTCTGCTTCGCTGCGGCATCGATAGCCTCACGTCCACGAACCATGTCGTCGAACAACGAACGCGGCTCGATCACGACCACAAGAGTGGTCGGTGACAGATAGTCGGTGAGCGATCCCGGCTTGCGATAGAACAGCGGCAGATAGCGTTCGATGCCATTGAAATAGACCCTCTGCTCGATCATCTCCAAGTGATGCGCGACCTCGGTGTCGGACAGTGCCGCAACTGCAAGTCCATGCTGGGCGTTCTGCGCGACGCGTGAGCCCAAGGACAGCTCCCGGCACGGGTAGACATCGAGAGGATCGGACTCGCCGATGGACTGACCTGTCGTAGGCACATAGCGGCGCAAGGTCTCTATCTCGTCGCCAAGGAACTCGGCGCGGACCGGCCCGAGGCCGTCAGAGGCGAACACGTCCAGAACGCCGCCGCGAACCGCGAAGAGCCCGCGCGCGTCGGCCGAGTCAGTGCGCTCGTAGCCCATGCGACTCAGAGCCTCGACCGTCTCTTCGAGATCGAGCTCGATGCCGGCGGCGAGATGGAGTGGCTTGAATACGTGGGAACCCTGTGGCGGCAGTGCTCGAAGCAGGGTGCGCGCAGCGGCCACAACGATGACTTCCCGCCCACGCTGGAGCGCGTCAATTGCGCGTGAGCGAGCGCCCACGACCGATACATCCGGAGCGGTATCCGACCACGGCATATCGTCGCGAGTTGGAAAGTGAAGCACCTTGTCGCGGGGCACGTATGCGGTCAACTGCCGCGCGTAGCGTAGTGCGGCCTCCTGTCCCGACACGACGACGAGCATGGATCGCGGCCGCTCGTTGAACACAGCCGCTGTGACCAACGGTCGGATCAGACCCGGTGTGGCGAGCACGGCATCTTCACCGCGAGAAAGAAGCTCCCTGACAGTAGTGAATGACCGCGAGCCTTGCAGCGCATCCTCGAGAGCGGTGGCGAGTTCCATGTGTCTCCTCGGCTGGTGCATACATGCGAACAACCCGCGACCGGATACCGGGCGCGGGGCTAACCGAGGGTATCCCCGCTATCCGGGCGGGTCAAGCAGGCCTTCGCTGGACATCGAACCCTTCGGGTACCATCTGCGAAACGACCACGGACGCCGAGGAGTGCCCAATGGAGCGCGAGAAGCACGCACGAGCGATCATGGACAGGCTCGCGAAGCTCTATCCTGAGGCTCACGTCATGCTCTCTTACACAACGCCCTACGAGCTGCTGGTGGCCGTGATCCTCTCGGCACAGACGACCGATGTCGGAGTGAACAAGGTCACGCCGATCCTGTTCGACCACTATCCGACACCTCAGGCGCTCGCCGATGCCGAGGTCGAGGACGTCGAAGAGATCGTGCACGCCACCGGATTCTTCCGAAGCAAGACCAAGTCGATCATGGCAACGGCGCGAATGCTGGTCGATGAGTTCGGCGGACTGGTGCCGGATACCATGGAGGAGCTCATGCGCCTGCCTGGTGTTGCGCGCAAGACGGCGAACATCGTGATCAGCAACGCGTTCGGCAAGGTGGAGGGGATCGCGGTGGACACTCATGTGTTCCGCCTCGCCCACCGATTCGGCCTGTCGGAGAACAAGAACCCGGACAAGGTTGAGCGCGATCTCATGGCGGTCCTGCCCGCTGAGGAGTGGTTCCACGTGAACTGCCGCTTCATCGATCACGGTCGAGCGATCTGCACCGCGAAGCGTCCCGCATGTGGCGCATGCACGCTGGCCGACATATGTCCGGCCGCCTTCACTGTTGCAGGCTGGCGCGAGGAGATCTGATTCTCGGGGGCACCAGGTGGACGATGTCGTTCTACGCGAAGATGCCCGCGATGATCGCTGCCACGAACACGCCCGGCAGCATGTTGCCCACGGGCAACCGCTTGATGTCGGTCAGGTCGAGACCGATGCACAGGATCAGCGCGCCCCCGGTCGCTTCGATCGCCGCGATGACCGCCGGCGTCATCAGCGGCCCCAGGAACGATGCACTGAGAGCGATGCCCCCCTGCA
>JAQIBK010000059.1 GCA_027859125.1 Actinomycetota bacterium
GCATAAGTCGTCATGACGTCCGCCACGTCGGCCAGCGTGACCGCGTACGGCACGTAGGTGGTCGGATTGGACGTGTACACCGGCGGCGTTCCGTCGTGGCACTTGATGCAGAACGCGGCCTGCTCAGCGGCTGTAGTGTACGCCGCAAGGTTCAGTGTGTTGTCCGGGTCGGTGACGCGATTCCCGGCAGAGGACTGCACCATGTGCGGGTTGTGACAGCTCTCGCACTCGACCGTGCCACCGGCAGTGGCCTTGATCGGGTGGCTGGAACCGCCCAGATCCTCAATTGACTCGTAAACATACTCTGACGGATCGTCCATGACCGCGCCAGAAACACCATACCAGTCCTGATTGGAGACAGTCTTCGCTCCGGGATACGAGCCGACGGGTGCGTGGCACTCGTAGCAGTGGTTCTCCTCAAGTGGGTCGCTCACTGTGGCCCCGAATGCTGACAGCAGGCGACGCGCGGCGCTGTAGTGAGTCCCAAAGGAGTACGTGGACGTCTGGAAGTCCTTGGTCTGCTCGTCATTATGGCACTTGGAGCAGTCCGCGTTGAAGGTGTTGCCGGCCCCGAACTCAGAGGAGACCGTGTACTGGTGGGCGCTCACGTCGAACGCAGCACCATCGATGGGCTGCACCGCGGTAGTCCCGTCATCCAACTGATTCGTCGTGTCCTTGGTCATGCTCACGCTGTGACACGACACGCAGATGCCGTATGGCGCCGATGTGGAGAAGTCCGAGTCAGCGGTGGTCGAGCCATCAGTGTCGGCAATATCCAAGCGAAGGTTGGCGCCCGGTGATGAGTTGAAGTGATTGTGGTCGGAGTGACAACTCACGCAGTACACGTCGGAGGTCGACGTCGGATACGGGGCATTATGGGGTGCAATGTCACCGTCGCCAGCAGCACCACCCAGCACGTGATGGTAGACGGTCGTACTCGCAGCCCCGATCTTGGCACCCGCGGAGTCCTCCATGTTGGGCTGGTACACGCCATGACAGGCATAGCATCCGGACCCGCCGGTCGAGATGCCGCCGGTGGGATTGTGCACGTTGAACCCACTGCTCGTGTAGTTGTCGCCGTGGCACTGGTAGCACGACTCTGTGTCGGTCGATGCGTGTCCCGTGTTGCTGGGCAGCAACAGTGCCGAACCGTCGCCACCATTGCGCCGCAGGCCCTCAAAGGTCTGAATTCCAACAGTCGTATACGTTGTCGTGACGCTCTCCCATATCTTTGCGTCAGAGCTGGTGTGACATGAGAAGCAGAGCGACCGCACGCCGGCGTCGGACGTGGTGTCCAGACTCTGACCGAGCTCATCGGCAAGAAGCGAACTGTTGCCGCGAGTCGAACCGTGAGGATTGTGGCAGTCATAGCAGGGCAACGGGGCCCCGACCGGAAGGGTGCCGCCTGCCGTCTTGATGCGGTGTCCGGCGTTCAGTGATCCCGCTGTAACGAACTGCTTGATGTCGACGGGCATGGTGGTGAACTCGCTTCGCAGCGTGCCCCCGTGACATGTGAAGCACGACTCGGCGTAGGTGCCGTTGGCCTGATCGTCGGCGAGCGTGGCCGCAGACGTGGGACGGTACTCCTCGTTCAGTCCGTCGTAGTCATTGGCTCCGCGGTGCGCAGCATGGCAGTAGAGGCAGTCACCCGCGACAGTCTCCGCCGTCGCAGATGCGGGAATGGAGACGTGCGCGTTCGCGGTCGGGTCAGCGTAGGTGGTCTCGCCGGGGAATGTGCCCGACACCGGATAGCCGATCGCGTCCCTTGTGGGCGTCGCGGCCGGAGGATACCCGGCTCCATACCAGTCGTTCGTGTCGTTGTGGCAGGCCAGGCACCATGTGTTGTCGGCAGAAGTGACCGACACACCGTTCACGCTGGACTTGGGCAGGAAGGGTAGCCCGTTGTAGTTGGAATGGGGACCGTGGCAACTCGAGCAACGATTGGTGAGGTCGGGCATGGTCGACGTCTCTTCGAGTGAATGACCGGAGGCTAGCGCGAATGAGTTGTCGGCTCCGGCCTTGATGTTGGTCGATGCGCCCTGACCGTCATGACACGCGAAACACACCGACGACTCGGTGGGTTCGTCGCCTGTATTCCGCATGAGGCTCGACTGGATGGCAGCTTCGTGTGGGTCATGGCACAGGCGACAGAGATTTCCGCCTACCGAGTACGTAGCGTGAGGTGCTTGCGTCCATGTAGCGATGATCGGACCTGCAACAGACGAGAAGCCGGACACGTTGCCAGAAGCGTCGAACGCGGTGACTTTGTAGTAGTAGTCCTCGCCGGGGATGCCGGTGTCATCACTGAAGCTCAGGCCCGTCGTCGTTCCGAGCGCCACGTAGATGCCGTTCGTGGTGAGCGAGCGCCAGACCTTGTATCCGCTGACACCCACGTCATCCGACGATGCCGCCCATGTGGCCAAGGCGACGGTCGGCGGAAGTGCACCGGAAGTCGCCTCGACGCTCGAAGGAATGCTGGGGGGCGTCGTGTCGGACGTGGCACCATAGCCCAGGAATCCCGCGGAAGACACGAGACCCGCATTGCTCAACACATCCGTGACATTGCCCTCCGCTACTGCGGCTGTGTAGCTCTGACCCGGCACCTGCGCGCTCGTGGTCAAACGCAAGGTGCGACTGTCCCCCTGCAGCACTGCGGCGGAGACCGTGAGTCCCGGGATTGAGACGTCGACGCCAGAAGGCGCGATAGTCGCGGGATCCAAGTCCTCGTCGAATACAACGTCCACCGTTGTTGTGTCGAGTGCCGACGCGCTCGCGATCGAAGGACCCTCGTTGTCGACGGTGACGTTAGTGACAGGCGTGAGATCAGTGCCTATCAGACCGACATTGTCAGTTGCGCGAGCGGTGATCGTATAGGTGTAGTCACTGTTCTGACCAGCGTCCAACGCCCAATCGTATGTCCAGTTGGCTGTTCCCGCTGCCACGTTCCACACCTCGACGCCTACCCACGCGGATCCGTTCCAGAAAGTGCCACCGGAACGAGCGATACTGACCACAACGGAGTCGATACCTGAACCGGTGCCGTCAGAAGCCGTACCGGATATCTGCTTGGTCAAGCCGGTCAAAGTCGCCGATGAGAGCGGGTCGGTCGTGTCCGCCGCGGGGTTCGCCGCATCAACGGCAAGCGTCTGACCAGCGTCGGCGCTGATGACATCCGTGAATCCATTTACCGACCCTGTTGCAGCGGTGATGTCTCCGTTGTCGACGCGCGAACCAAGCGTGTCGCCGTCAGCAGCCGCCGCAGAGACCGTGTACACGATCCACACGTCGCGACTGAGCCCGTCAGGCACGACATAGCCCAGCGAGCCGAACGTCACGGTTGACCCGGATGCATCAACAGCGAAGGTCTGCGTCGAGCCAAGCTGCACGTCCGGACCATCGACGAAGACACCGTCCCCATTGTCCACGAAGAGACGAACGGCCGAGATGTTCGAGGTCAGCGCGTTGCCGGTGTCAAGCCCGCGCACGACCACCTGTCCTACGGTGACATCCCCGCCGGAGGCGCTCCACACAAGCTCGTCCACCACGGCAACGGTACTCACGCCAATGTCCTGCTGTGTGCTTGGATGCCCAGCGTCCGCCCCCTGCGAGACCGAGAGTGTGCCCGCGTCGGCGAAGCCGGTGAAGTTGGCCGAAGTCAACGCGTTGCCGTTGCCGTAGGCGTCATCGACCAAACCCGCCGCGGCCTGGACCGTGTAGCTTGTGCCCGAGCCCTGCGCCGAGGTGGTCAGGTGCACCAAGGTCGAATCGGTCCCGTCGAGCACAGCAGCAGTGACTGAGATTCCTGCGATAGTGAAGTCGCCGGCCGCGATCGACGCACCGTCGAGATCCTCTGAGAAGACGACGTCGGCGTGCGTGTCATCGAGCGCGATCGCCGAGACCATGGCCGGTCCGGTGTTGTCGACCGTGACTGCGTTGACCGGAGTCGCATCCGTAAATGTCCGCGCCACGTTGTCGGTGGCGCGAGCGGTGATCACATATGCGTGGTCGCCTGAATTCTGGCCCGAGTCGAGCGGCCAGTCATATGCCCAGTTGGTGGTGCCCGTCGCCGCGTTCCAAGTCTCGGCACCCACCCACGCCGATCCGTTCCAGTAGTCGGTGCCATCACGACGAATGCGCACATCCACGCTGCTCAGGCCGGAGCCTGCGTCGGCCGCGGTACCGGAAATCTGCTTGGTCGATCCTGTGAGAACCGCCGACGAGAGCGGATCGCTCGTATCCGCAATGGGGTTCTGAGCATCGATCTGAACGGTCTGACCTGCCGTGCTACCCGCCGACGAGATCGGTGTGGCGGTGAACGTCACCGTGGCAGGCCCCGTCACCGTGACGTCGCCGTCAATGAGTTGAGAGCCCACGATGTGACCGTCGACCGCGGCGGCACCGATGTCATAGACGACCCATATGTCACTCGCCCCAACGCTGGCGGAGTACGTCAGCGATCCGAATGTGGCAGTAGAGCCCGATGTGTCACCTGAGAAGGTCTGGGTGGTCCCGATCTGCGTATCGCTCGCATCATCGAATGTCTCATCGCCGTCGTCCTCCCACAGACTCACACCCGTGATGTCCGTGGTTAGCGCGCCGACTGTGTCGAATCCTCGAACCACGATCTGCGTCACGTTCACACTGCCGTCGACTGCCGTGAACGTGAGACGATCCACCGCGATCCGTGCGTCTCTGTCGCGATAGACGAGTGTCGTCGGCACACCTGTGTTGTTCCCGCCCGAAACGGAAAGTGCCGGATCGGGTGTGAACCCCGTGAAGTTGGCCGATGTGAGCAGGTTGGCATTACCCGCGAGATCCTCGACTTGACCGGCCGCGCTCTGCGCGGTGTAACTCGTGCCCGAGCCCTGTGCCGAGGTGGTCAGGTGCACCAAAGTCGAATCGGTCCCGTCGAGCACCGCGGCCGTGACCGAGATACCCGCGATAGTGAAGTCACCCGCCGCGATCGACGCACCGTCGAGATCCTCTGAGAAGACGACGTCAACGTGCGAGGTGTCCAACGCGACCGCGGACACCATGGTCGGGCCGGTGTTGTCGACTGTGATACTCGTAGAGACCGGACTGGTCTTCACGTTCGCAAAATTGTCAGTCGCTCGCGCAGCGACAGTATATGTGTGATCCCCGGCGTTCTGTCCGGAGTCCAGCGCCCAGCTGTAGGTCCAGTTGGGTGGAGTCCCTACCGTGGCCGTGGCCCAAATCGCAGTGCCGACCCACGCAGTACCGT
The DNA here is from genome assembly GCA_027859125.1 of Actinomycetota bacterium. Taxonomy (GTDB): domain Bacteria; phylum Actinomycetota; class Coriobacteriia; order Anaerosomatales; family UBA3086; genus UBA3086. Next base: position 5,243 of record JAQIBK010000059.1, read on the forward strand.
TCCAGTACTCTGTGCCGTCCCGAATGATCTGCACTTCAACAGCACTCAGTCCCGAGCCAAGGTCCGCCGCTGTGCCTGCGATGATCTTGGTCGGCCCGGTGAGCACGGCCGAGTTCAGCGGATCGGTCAGGGTGATGGTATCGACCGACGCATCGATCTCCACGGTCTGACCGGATGCTCCGGAAGTGATCGGCGTCGCAGCGAATGTCACAGTCGCCGCCGAGTCGATGTCTCCGTCAACGAGTTGCGAGCCCACGACATGACCGTGAACGGCAGACGCACCGACGTCATAGACGACCCACAGGTCCGCCGGAGTCCCCACGTTCACGCTGTATGCAAGCGACCCGAACGTGGCGGTCGATCCCGAAGCCGCACCTGAGAACGTCTGCGTGGTGCCCACCTGTGTGTCGCCCGCATCGAAGGCTCCGTCGTCGTCGTCCCGCCATAAACTCACGCCGGTAACATCGGTGGTCAGCGAGTCAGCGGTGTCGAGTCCACGCACCATGATCTGATCGACCGTGGCGTTCCCATCAGTGGCGGTCAACGTGAGTCGATCCACCGCGATCTGATCGCCAACGCCGCCGAAGACCTTCGTTGTGGGTACGCCAGTGTCGTTGGCTCCGGAGACCGTGAGGGTGGAAAGCGAGTAGTCGACAACAAAGTAGACCTCATCGACCCTGAGACGCGTGGTAGTGTTGGCCTTGTTCGTAGGCGTCAGACCAACCTGAAGTGTCGCCAGATTCGTAGGCGTCCAACCGCCCGACGGCGTGGCGAGCACTTTGGAGTAGGTCACGTATGTCGAGCCAGGTGAACCACTGACGGAGTCAAGCAACGACCCGCCCACATAGGCGTTCGCCGTGATTCCTCGTGAATCGAGGTCGGAAGCCACTACGTACATGGTCACGCCATTTATCGACCATGCAGCGCTGCCGTTGGCCACGGAGAAGATGATCTCTTCGGTGGAGTTCCTCGCATCCAGGTACACGAAATTCGTCGCGTCCGTGGCGCTGACGTCGGTGACTTTGTTGCCGCTGGACGACAGCCAATCCGCTGAGTCAGTGGCGATCGCATCCGGATGCAGAGTGGCCGTCGCAGCGGAGGCCGTCATCAGCCGAACACCGAGCACCACGGCAACAGCAAGCAACCCCACTAGCGCCAAAGCAATCGCGGGGTTCCGCCCGTACCAGCTGCGTATCTGGGCTACCATGCTCGGCGCCCTCCACTCAGCCGGGAGGCATTCTGCTGTGTCGGAATCATCGTCATTCGAATAGAACGACCCTCTCAGTTACTAGCTACTCGAACGTCTCAAGTCGTGCCTTTAGTGCTTCATCGTTTGGGGCGAGCATCAGGGCGGCCTCGAGCGACTGTTCCGCCAGGTCGTACTCCTTGGCATTGACGTACGCCTCAGCCTGAAGCTTCAGAAGTTCAACGCGTCCTTCATCCTTGAGGTTCTCATCAGCGAGAACGGTTCCCCACTGCTCGGCGGCGTCCATGTATCGACCGAGCTGCGCATAGGTGCGTGCCAACTCATCTCGATACGAGGCATCTCGGGGCAGGAGGTCGACAGCGGATTCAAGGTGCGTAGCCGCCTCGAGAGATAGCCCGATGACCCGCTCCAGCAGCGCAAGTCTATAAAAGGAAGCGTGATCGATCGGGTCGGATTCGACGATTGCGAGGTACTGTTCGATAGCGCCCTCATTGTCGCCCTGCGAAGCGAGCGCAAGCGCCAACGATCTGCGAACCTCGAGATCCTCGGGATTGTCGGCAACGAGCGCTTCAAGATCCGCAGCCGCGCCCTCGAAGTCCCCCGACTCGTACGCATTCTGCGCTTCATCAAGAGAGACAGGCACGTCCTCCGTAGTGGCCTCTTCGTCCCCACAGGCAACAAGGGAGATTGCGAGCGCCATAGCCAGGAGAATGCCAAGAATGCCGTGGATGGTCTTCTTTTGCAGGTGGCAGTGTGTGCATGCCAATATGGAACGCCTCACTCATTTGTAGGTGACAGCACATAGTATACTGATGAACTAACCGAACCACAAGACAAAAACAGGCTTCTAGCTGGGCTGTTCATGTAAATTAACCGATACAGATCATATGTGTGCGGTGCATCACATCAGATAGCTTCCCGAAACCTCAATGAAGGTCGGCTCGCCTTGTCCAGTTTGCTTCACTCACATCGTGCACATACGTAGAACAGCATGAATCATGCCTACAGGAAGAACGGGTTGACTCGTCGCTCGCGAGCGATGCTGGTGTCAGAGCCATGCCCAGGGTGAACAACTGTTTCATCAGGCAATGTAGCTATCTGCTCCGTGATCGAACGTTTGAGAGCCCGCGAGTCACCGCCGGGGAAGTCTGTACGCCCAACACTGCCGGCGAAGACTGTGTCACCCGCGAACAGGTGGCCGTGACCATACAGACAGATACCTCCAGGAGTGTGACCGGGAGTATGAAGTACGGACAGCTTCAGCGATCCGGCGCTCACAACATCCCCCGCCCTCAGAAGCCGGTCAGCTCTGTCCGTGCTGTGCGCAATGCCGAAGGTAAGCCCGCCGGAGCCTTTCGGGGTGGTGATGGAGTCGGCATCCGCCTCGTGCACCAACAACGGAGCAGAGGATGCCGCACGAAGCGCAGTCGCCGCCCCGAGATGATCGAAGTGGCCGTGCGTGAGCACTATGGCCGAGACGGATCGTGTACCGACCGCGGCTGCGAGACGCCCGTAGTCGCCCGCAGGGTCGACGGCCACAACAGGACCTCCATGCCCGTCAGACACCAGCCAACAATTGGTGTCCAGCTCACCGAGCACCAACCGACGAACCTCGATGGCGTCGGTCACTACGCACTCCCCTTCTTGCGAGAGCCTTCGCCCGGAAGCATACGCTTGGCATCGAAGACGCCATCGATCGATCGCACTTCCTTGAGCACCGCCTGAAGCTGGTCCATATTGCCCATCTCGAACAGAAAGCGCATGGTCGAAATGCCATCGCGGCTCGTGACGATCGAAGCGGACAGAATGTTCACCCCGGCCTCAGCCAAGGTCGACGACACTTCCTGCAGCAAGCGCATCCGATCGAGCGCTTCGATGAAGATCTCAACTTGGTAAGTGGAGTCAGAGCCACGATCCCAATCAACCTCGATTATTCGCTCCGGCGAACGCAACAGTTCCTCGGCATTGGGACAGTCCTTTCGGTGCACGGAGACCCCTCGTCCACGGGTGACGAAGCCCACGATCTCATCGCCGGGCACTGGGTTGCAGCATCTCGCGAGACGCACGAGCACGTCATCGATACCTTTGACCTGAACACCGCCCGTTGGTCGCTTTCTCAATCCGCGAGGCGGGGACATCGGCTGGTCCAGCGTGAACACCTCGGGGGGCTTATACTGCTTGGGATCC
>JAQIBK010000282.1 GCA_027859125.1 Actinomycetota bacterium
GATATCTCAGAAGCAACTCCGTCAAGCGTGGGGGTTGCAGAAGATACCTAAGAAGGAGAAAGCAGGGCGTCGCCTCGGCCAGATTCTCGTGGACGAGGGCTACCTGGAATCCAAGGTTCTGGAGAACTTTATTCAGGATCAGATCAATGACACCCTGTTCGACCTCTTCCGCTGGGAAGAGGGGCAGATGCGGTTCGAGTCCGACGACCTCTGCGAAGAAGAGGATATCGGTATCTCGGTCTCCGTTGAGAACATCATCATGGAGTCCGCACGCCGACTTGATCTCTGGAATCGGATCCGCGAGAGGATACCCACGATGGACACCGAGTTCATCATGGCGGCGGCACCGGGTGACAAGTCGCTTGAGATTCACCTCAAGCCCAAAGAGTGGATGCGCTTGGGCTATCTGCATGGGGGACGTTCGGTCACGGAGCTGGTTGAGTTGACCGGCTACAACGATTTCGAGACAGCGAAGATCCTCTATGGCATGTTCTCCGCAGGGCTGATCGAGAAGCTGGAATCTCTCGATGAAGAGCCTGTTCCGACGGGGGGCTAGGCTATAGTGGCGGACGAGGACGCATCACTTGCTAAGAACCTCACATCAGAAGAGTTCGCACGTTTTCGTGACTACATCCATCAACACTCGGGCATCTATCTCGAGGAAATGAAGGCAGACTCGCTACGCATTTCTCTCATTACACGGGCGACACGGTTCGCCTATGGCACTCTGCAGCAGTATTACGATACGTTGACTTCAAGTGAGTCGGAGTTCAAGGAACTCATGAATCTCGTGACCATCAACGAGACGAGTTTCTTCCGCTTCCCTGCGCAGTTCGACGCCCTTCGCAATCGTGTTGTGCCCGAGATACTCGAAGGAAAGTCAAGTGCGGACAAGGCATTTCGCGTGTGGTCCGCAGGTTGCTCGACCGGCGAGGAGCCCTACACGATATCCATGTCATTGCTGGATTCTGGACTTGGGGGTCTTGGGAATACGCCTCATGTCATGGGCACCGATGTCTCCACGAATGCGCTCGCCAAGGCGCAGCAGGGTGTGTATCCGGCCCGCGCTCTCCTGAACCTCTCTCGCGAGGTGGTCACTCGCTACTTCGAGCCGATGGCTGATGGTCATCGTGTGGTCGACATGGCTCGAAAGCCAGTTGAGTTCCAGTTCCACAATCTGATCAAGGAACCCTATCCACTAGGACTCATGGGCAACTGGGATGTCATCTTCTGTCGCAATGTGACCATCTACTTCCGTCTCGAATCCACACAACGCGTCGTCGAGAACTTCTACAACAGCCTGAATCCCGGTGGCTATCTCTTCATAGGGCACTCGGAGACTCTCACCAGTATCACGGATCGCTTCGAGCCGATCGAGGTCGACGGGGTGTTCCTTTATAGGAAGCCCCGTGCTCGCCACTTCCACACTTTTGGGCAAGTCGTTGAACAGAGGCGTGAGGAGCGCTCAAGGGATGCTGCGCGCGCCAAGCGCAAGCGCCTACGTGATGCAGTGGTCCAGGCTGGGATCGATGCCAAGGTCGCGGCTCAGGCCGTCGCCGATGCACCGCAGATCGACCTTCTCGAGGGCACGGTCGATGAGCTCGTGGCTCGCGCCAAGGCACTCTCCGCAGAAGGCGACAAGGATCAGGTGCTGCAGATCGTCGCGCGCGTGATGATGCTCGACGAGAACAACACGGATGCGTATCTGCTCGCCGCATATGCACATGCCGATGTGGGTGACTACCTGTCAGCGCTGGGCGAGAGCCACAAGGCTCTGGCGATCGACCCACTTCTGGGCGCGGCACGTTACGTACTGGGAATCATCTACCAACAGCAGGGTGATCAGGTTCGAGCGCTTTCCGAGTTCAAGAAGACTATCTACATCGATCCCGGGTTCGTGCTGGCACACCTCAACATCGGCAATATTCATCGATCCAACGGGAACGTCATCGAAGCCTGTCGCGCATACGACAACGCCATGCGGCAGCTCTACGCGAATCCGAGCGGCAGTTGGACGGCGTTTCTGGGCGGGTTCAAACCCGACCTTTTGGCGGCAACGTGTGAGCGCAGTCTGATAGAGTGTCGGAAGGCGCTGGATAACACCTAGCGAGCTGCTGCTCGTCGGTCGGATAGACCACGGAATACTGCCTGTGTGCAGGAGGGAGTCTGGCATGGCTAATGCGCGGATACTCGCGGTCGACGACAGTCCGACCATTCTAGAGATGATCAAGGCGATTCTCTTGGCTGGCGGCTACGAGGTGATCACGGCGTCAGACGGCGCCGAGGCGCTCGAGACTGCACGAGCCGAGATGCCTGATCTCATTCTTCTGGACGTGATGCTGCCAAAGCTCGACGGCTATCGTGTATGCCGTCTTCTCAAGTTCGATCAGAAGTACAAGGGCATTCCGATCATCATGCTCACAGCCAAGACCGAGGAAGCTGCAATGGCCACCGGTATTCGCACAGGTGCGAACCAGTACCTCACCAAGCCTATCGAGCCGGAGCACCTGCTCGAAGCCGTTGCCGAGGAGCTAGACAAGGCGCAGGGGTAGGAGGCCACGCGTATGGCTGACTCCAACACAATCACAGGTCGGGTACTCGACGCCCTTGTCGGCTCGGGGCTTCTGACTGCAGATCAGGTTGCGACCGTACGCGATGCCGCAACGGCTGCTGGGACAACCGTGGGAGCAGTTATCGCTGACCGCGGGTGGGTGCTCACCAGCGATTTGGCCATTGTTCTGGAGCGCGAACTCGGGATTCCCACTGTGGATCTGACCAGCTATGCGCCGGACGACGAGGCTCTTCAGCTCATTCCGCCGTCACTGGCTCGGGATCGCAACATTCTGCCATTGTTCGAGATCGAGGGCATGCTCACAGTGGCAATCGGTTCGGCAATGGACGTGTTCACTCTTGACGAACTCGCCAGTCACCTGGGTATGGAGATCGAAGCGGTGCTCGGCGATGCTCAATCAGTGCGCGACGCCATCTCCGTCTACTACGTTGGCGTCGATGACGCTGCATCGGTAGCCCCGGCCTCGGAATACATGTCCACGGCGGACCTGCTGGCCGAGGAGCCCGTTCTCGAGGTCGGCGATCTGTTCGAGGTGCCGGGCGATGCGACTCCTGTTGTTGCAGAGCCCCTGATCGTCGAGGACGCCCCGTCTCCTAACGAGGACGTTCCTGCTTTTCAAGTCGAGACCATCGAGCAGGTTGTTGAGACCAAGGTCGAGCAGGGAACTGCTGCGATCGATCTTGACGTACTCGCAGTCGCAGACACGGCGAAGGTCGCAATCCTGGTCGCCGAAATCCTTGAGCATGCCGTGCACAAGGGTGCCAACCGCATTCACCTGTTGCCTTACAAGGACGACTTCTTCCTGGTCTTCCGAGTTTCGGGTCGCCTGGAGAAGGTTGCGAGTGCTCCGTTGTCTATGCAGGGCCCTCTTGTGGATGGATTCAAGAACTTCGCCAAGCTGACGTCCGTGCCATCATCGCTGCCGGCTTTGGGTCGAGTTAAGTCCCACATAGCCGACAATGATCTGATCCTCACGGTCTCCGCCGTTCCCACCGTGGCAGGACAGCGACTGGTGGTCTCCCTGGCGTCGGCAAAACCCGAGCCGCGGACGCTGACGGATCTCGGCATGACCGAGGCCGAGAGCCGCGCGCTTCACGCCATGGTCGAAAGAGGCCGAGGACTGTTGCTCGTCGCGGGTCCGGTGGCCGGTGGGCGCAGCCAGACTTACTATTCTCTGCTTGCGCATGCCGCTGCAGTGGGCAAGACCGTATACTCAGTCGAACAGTCTGTCGAATACGAGATTCCCGCAGTGGCGCAGGTGCTTGTCTCGCCAGGTTCTTCGGTGGGCTCGGAGGCGTATTTCGCGGCCGGAATCAGCCAGGACACCGACATCATTGCCATTGACACGATGCAGTCGGTCGAGGATGTGCATCTTGCGATCGAGGCTGCCGGTCTCGGCAAGCTGGTGATCGCGACCTTCTCAGGCGGCGGCATCGTCTCAGCCGTTCGTCGCATGTTGGATCTGGGTGCGGAGCCCAACAGCCTTGCTTCGGCTCTCACGCTCGGTGTGGGACAGCGTCTGGCACGTATCAACTGTCCCAACTGCTCGCAGGAACGAGTGGTGTCGCTCTCCGATAGCATTCCGGGAGCTAGCAAGGGTATGACCACGCGCGCGGGCACCGGTTGTCCCAACTGTGGCAAGAGTGGGTTTCGGGGTGCGACCGGCATATTCGAGGTGCTCCCGTTCACCGAGCCTGTCAGGGCAATGATCGCGCGGGGTGCATCGGCTGAGGATATTGCAGGAGCCGCGCATTCGGCGGGCATGCGGCCAATGATCGCATCCGGCTTGGCGCGAGTTGCAGAGGGACTTGTGAGTCCCGAGGAGTTGAACCGCGTGTTGCGGTTCTCGGAGTGAGGACGAGTGTGAGCGCTTCAGACAACAAGACGGACGACACAACAGAGGCGGTCATGCCCGCTGAACTCGACATCGACAAGATGATCGTGTTCGTGATGCAGGGACAGAGCTATGCGCTCCCGATCGCGGTGGTCCAGGAGATCCAGCAGATCGTGGAGATGGCCGAGGTTCCGTCCTCGGTTGCATCGGTGGTCGGTATGGTCAACTTGAGAGGCATCGTGATCCCCGCGGTGGACATGCGCT
>JAQIBK010000085.1 GCA_027859125.1 Actinomycetota bacterium
TACCTCTCCCCCATGTTCAAATGCGATCGGCAGAGACACGATGAACACCGTGCCATCAGGAGTACTTTCTACCTCGATGTGTCCATCATGTTCGTCAATGATTCGGTGAACGATCGTCAGTCCAAGCCCAGTTCCATCATCGCGCGTCGAATGGAATGGGTCGAACACCTTGCCGATATCCTTGGATGGGATACCTGGACCATCATCCTGCACGCGCGCCTCAACAAAATCCCCGTCATCCTCTGCGCTCACCACAATATGCCCACCATGATCCTCCATGGCCTGAACTGCATTGGTCACAAGATTGAGAAACACCTGCTTGAGTTGGTCGGGGTCGCCGAGAACCGGAGAGAGCCCTTCCGAGAAGTGCAGGCTTATGGTCACGTCAGACTGCTTGGCAAAACGGTTCGTGAACAACACGACATCGTTCAGCACCTCGTCTAGGCGTGTGACCATGAGAGTCGGTCGCGACGGCCTGCCAAAATCCAGTAGCGCCTTGATGACTTTGTCGAGTCGGTCTATCTCCTGCTTGATCACGCCCGAGGCCTCATAGATACGAACCTGATCGCACTCTGCATCCTCGAGCAGCTGCACAGACGCCCTGATAACTCCCAAGGGATTCCTCACCTCATGCGCGACCCCAGCTGTCAGCTCACCCATGGCCGCAAGTCTGTCGGCGCGTATCAACTGCTCGGTCAACGACTTGACCTCAGAAACATCCTCGATTGTGAGCACGGCGCCCAGTATCCTGCCCCCCACAGCCCGCATTCGAGAACACGACGCCTGCACCTGTATGGTCTTGTTCGCTCGCGTCACCAGGGCGACTTCGCGCAGGATCAATGGCGTTCTCCCCGACAGCACCCTCTCGATGTCGAGAGTGAGTCCCCCATCGTCGCGAAACAGCGTGCGTATGTGTTGTGGGACCATCTCGTACTCGGACAACCCGATCATGCGCTCCGCAGCAGGATTCGATGTCATGACCGAGCCGTCAGGACCGATCGTCAGAACACCCGATGTGATCGATCTCAGGATTGACTGCGAGAAGTCCTGGACGTTGATCAACTCGATGGCGCGATCCTCAAGTGCCTTGTACGCGTCCTCTAGCCTGCCGGAAAGGTCGCGCAGATCACGGTTTCGTCTTTCTTCGGAGTCCCTTAGCTGGCCAAAGAGCATGCCGACTCCCAGATACATCACGATCTCCAGCAGATTGTCTATGTGGACCCCCATCAGGCCACCCAAGGACATCTGCGCGTGAAACGCGAACGGGACCGAGGCGGCCACGGCTGACAGCAACCCTCCTCGGCGCCCGAACACGAAAGCCGCGTACACGATGGGCAGGTAGTAGAGCCGGCGATAGAGCAAGTGAAGGATCTGGTTGTCCCCGGCCGTATTCGTGAACAGATGCAGGATTGTGACTGCGAGCAACATCGAGACAATCACCGTGACTGCAGTCGTTCCCTTTCCCTGATCAACCGGTTCGCGTCTCTTCAGTTCAGTCGATGATGGTATGTCGGAGGCCGGGGTCATCTGCGCCGCCTGGCCCACGAAGGCTCGATTGCAAGCTCCTCGCGGTACTTGGCCACTGTGCGTCGAGCGACCGTGACTCCCTCTTGCCTCAGCAACTCGGCGATCCTCTGGTCAGAGATGGGCTTGGCCGCATCCTCTTCGAGAACGAGTTCACGTAGCCGTTGCTTGATGCTCGTGGCCGCGATATCGAAACCGCTGCTCGTGCGATAGCCTCCTGAGAAGAAATGTTTCAGCTCGAAGAGACCGTACGGGGTGTCCATGTACTTCGCGGTCACGCCGCGACTCACGGTGGACAAGTGAACCCCTATCTCGACAGCGACATCCTCCAGACGCAGTGGACGCAATGGGCCCTTGCCATCTTCGAAGAACTCCGCCTGAACCTCCAGGATGATCTCTGCGATTCTACTGACAGTGTCCTTGCGACGATCAACGTTGCGGATGAAACTCTCCGCGGACCGTATACGCTCCTTGAGGTATCGACGTGTTTCGTCATCGGCTCTCGATCCGCTTCGCAACATGGACCGATACCGTGGGGACACTCGCAGGGCGGGAGCTGCTTCGTTGTTGGGAATGATCAGCCAGTCATCGTCAAAACGACGGAGCGTGAGATCAGGGACGATGTAGCCCGGCGAGGGCCCGGGCGAGAATGCACCCGCTGGTCGGGGGTTCAGGGTGCGCATGATCTCCACGACCCGACGCACCTCCGCTTCATCGACCTTGAGCAGTCGAGCCACCTTGCGATAGTGATTGGCAGCGATGTCGTCGAGATGATCGCGCACTATCGTATCCAGCAGCGGTTCGTTGATCTCCAAGTACTCCATCTGAAGACAGAGCGCGCCCGCCAGATCGATAGCGCCAACACCCGGAGGATCGAGTTGCTGCACGACCTTCAGCGCCTCATCGACCACTTTCGAGCTCACACCGGTTTGCAGCGCTATCTCGGAGAGGAGACCGTCAAAGAACCCGTCCGCGTCCAGGGATCCGATGATGGCCTGGGCTGCGTGGGCGACATCCTTGGAGATATCGAGCATGCCGATCTGACTGATGAGATACTCGTCGAAAGTCAGGATGCCACCCACGAACTCATCGGTGTTCACGGCCTCGGCGTTGGGGTCACGCGGCGCGTTGGTTTCCGAGGCATCGAGATCGTCATACATCTCGAGCCACTCGTCCCAGGCACGCTCGTCCTCGGCATCCCGTTCCTCGCGCTCTTCGGGCGCCTCTTCGGCCTCGGACTCGAGTTCCTCGACCTCTAGTGTGGGATTCTCAAGCATCTCGGCCTCAACAAGTTGGGCGAGTTCGGCAACGGGCATGGCGAGGATACTCAGGCCCTGATACACCTGCGGCGAGAGTGTGACCTTCTGTCGTAAGCTAGGCCGTTGTATGAGCTCCATGGCTCCTCCAACCACGTTGAGCACCCCGTGGAGGGCGCGCCTCTAGCAAACTATATACCACTCTTGACATCTGCTCATACACAAAGAGCCCCGGAGCGAGGATCAAGCCGCTGGAGGAACGACTCTCCCGGGTTTGCCGGACGACTGAACGACCATGATCGCCACAATGACCATGAGCCCGCCAGCCAGCTGCGTGAGGTCGAATGTCTCGCCGAACAGAGCGTAGGCCACGAGCCCCGCTAGCACTGGCTCGAGTGTCGCAGTGACCGTGGCCTTCGTCGCATCGATGTAGTGCAGAGCCTTGAGAAAGGCGGAGAAGGGAATGATGGTGCTGACGACGGCGATGAAGAGCACCGCGCCCAAGCCGCCGGGGTTGCGCACGAAACCAAGGATTCTTCCGGGTCCGCCCTGAACAATGAGCCAGAACACTGCGGCGAAGGCCAACCCGTATGCCATCATCGTCCAGGGTGTGTACCGCATCGATGCATACTTTCCCAGAAGCGAGTAGCCGGCGAAGAGTACTGCGGATGCAAGACCCCAGAACAATCCTGCAGGGGATATCGAAACCCCTTCACCGCTGGCTACCCCCACCACCAGCGCACATCCGATGATGGAGAGGATCACGCCAATTGGAAGAGTCCACGTCAGTCGCTCGCCAAGGAACGCCACAGAGACCCCCAGCACGAGTACTGGCGCCAGGTACTCCAGAAGTATCCCGCTAGCCACTATGCTATAGGACATCGCCTGGACATATGTGAAGTGAACGAGCGCCAGCCCAAATACGCCAAAGAAGGCCAGGAACAGAATCCCCTTGCCGTCGACACGGAGTTCGTCTCTCTTTCTGAGGAGCAAGTAGGACATGAGCAGGATCGCGGACACAACCGCACGAGCCGCGGATAGCGTCATCGCGTCAACCTCTATGCCCAGTGGGGGGAACGGCCATGCAGACGTGGCGGCGCTCAATGGACTGAACAGCCATTTTGCGACGACTCCGCCAGTCGCCCAGCTAACGGCGGCCAGGATTGTGAGAACGTATCCCTTCCACGCTTCATCGGAGGCGACAACATCCGTCGGCCCCTGATCAGAGGGGGCACTAGTCTGCAAGTCCTGCATCTGTCTCCTCGGCGGTCTTCTCACTCTGATATTCATCCAGAGGTTCGAGATGCACGATCACGTCGACCACGTTGCTCAGCCCCGCGCACACTGCACGCTCGGCGTTCTCGGATATCTCGTGACCGGAATCAACGCTCAGGGCAGGATGCACCTGGACGTGCATGTCGACATATACCTCTGATGACGAGCCACGTGTTCGAATATGATGGCAGCCGAGCACACCGGGAACCGTGAGTACGATATCGCATATGTCCGACGGAGGTATGCGTGCCGAATCAGACAGCGTTGCACTCGCTTGACCGAACACGCGCCATGCACTGTGCGTGATGGCACCGGCGACCGCGAGGGCGATCAACGGGTCGGCAATGGGAAAACCGAGCTTGACGGCGACCAGACCTGCGATCACCCCGATGCTGACCCAAACATCACTGGCCGTGTGACTGGCATCTGCGATCAGTATCTCACTGCGCAGTTTGACACCGACTCGCCGCTCGTAAAGGGTGACCATGAGATTGACTGCGAGGGTGCCCAGCATGATAGCGAAGGACATCCCGGTCACCTCAGCAGCTGACCCTCCCTCGATGAGCCGCCGTATCGCGCTCGAGCCGACATTGTATGCAGCGAGCATGAGCATGGCCCCAATGGCAGCAGACGCGTACGTCTCGTATTTGCCATGGCCATAAGGGTGATCCCTGTCGGCGGGCCGACTAGCTATGTACAAGCCGACAAGACCAACGATGTTCGAGGTACCGTCGAACAGTGAATGGAATCCGTCGGCCTGCATGGCAACGGAGTTCGAGAACAGCCCCCACGCAAGCTTAGCGAAGGCGACAAGGAGATTGAGCACCAGAATCGCAACCAATATGCGTCGAATGCGTCTGACCCGCTCAGAACCTATCTCATTGTCTGTACGCGTGTACCCCACGATGCGCCCCCCGAACGAAATCTGAAGAAGCCTGATCCGTCTACTTGCGAACTCATACCCCTAGGGGGTATGTTACGTTCTAGGAATGACTCAGGATACCGCAACGATGATCGAGGAGCGAGACATGACTGACCCGATAGCGGCCATCACCGAGGACGCCGAGCGTAAGAGGATCATCAATCGCCTCAAACGTCTTGAGGGACAGATCCGTGGCCTACAGAGCATGCTCGAGTCCGGCAAGGAGTGCGAGGCTGTCCTGACACAGATCATGGCCGCGAAGTCAGCGCTCAACCAAGTCGGCATGCACATAATCGGACACTCCATGAAGCACTGTCTGATCGACGACGAGGACAAGACCCGTGATGAGCTCATCGATGAGGCGATCCAGGTCTTTCTGAAGTACTCCTCCTGCGTGAAATAGCCTCCCTGCGTCTTCATTAGTTGCCGCCTGTGGCCGCATCCACCACGGCCATGACGTCCTTCTCCAAGCGCTCCGCCAACTCGTCCAGCTCATGCTCCGGGTAGACTTGGCAGAAGAGCGTGGGCTTGAGCGCGGCCACCCAGACCGTCTCCCCCTCCTCGTACACGTTGATCCTCACGGGGAGCAGCAGATCCATAGCCGAAACGACTTCGGTCGACGTGAGTGTGAGTTCGAAAATACTCAGAGGACGGATATCGAAACCCTTGGTCGCGAGCGTCTTTCTGATGTCATGGAGCTCGGCAACAGCGAAGCCGCGGGCGCGCGCTGCGCGCTCCACGGCTTCGAGTGTGGCTTGAAATCCACCACTATGCGACTTCTTGTAGGCGAACTCCACAGTTGCCCCACTCATGTCAGCATCGAACCGATGCGCGGCGCTAGGCTCAAGAGAATCCTCCGCCGCCGCATCCGACTGCAGTATCCGAGGTCTTCGTTCCGCCTCCCAAGAACCCGCCACCGAGTCCCTGCTTGACGTTGTCGGACCCACAACCAGGACACACTCTGTCCTCATCGCGGATCAACCGCATCATGAACCTCTCGAAACTCTCACCGCAATCCTGACACGTCAGGTCGTATGTAGGCAATGTCTAACCTTCCAAGCCAAGCTCACGCACGAGCTGGTCCGCTCCACGTGCGCCAACGACCTGAGCGGTCAGGCTGCCCCGTTCGAACTTCGCGATGGTCGGTATGCTCATGACCCCGTACTTGATGGCAATGTCACGGTTGTCGTCAATGTTGAGTTTCACGAACTTCACTTCTTCACCGAAGCGCTTCGCCAGTTTGTCCACCTCTGGACCTACAACGCGACATGGGCCGCACCAAGGCGCCCAGAAATCAACCACTACGGGCCTTCCTGCGTCGAGCACCTCTGCGGTGAACTCGGCGGTGTTCACTTCCTTGACAGCAACACTCATTGTTATCTCCTATCTCCGGCACATATGAGATCTCTATCCGAAAGTATACCCCCTGGGGTATCGGTGTCAACACCATAATGGGAAGGTATCATCAATACAGGGAGGAACTGTATGGCAACGCTCGCATGGATGGCACTCACGATCGGAGCGCTGGTCGTCGGCGTTGCGACCGTGGGCGCTCTAGCAGCCCCCAAGAACCTTGAATTCAAGGCTGCTATCCTTGCCATGGTCGCTTTGGCTGTGACAACTTGGGGCTCTGCCGCCGTTGTCGATGCCTATGAGCGTGTCGACGTGGCCATCTATGCAACGATCTTCGCTCTCGCGGCGTTCGTTGGCGGATATGGGCTCGCCTCCTCGCTTCTCGGCGGCCTGATGCGGGGATCCTCCGAGATCTCGCTGCCCTCTCCCCTGCCCGACGAAGTACCTGGCACGGTTGCGCTGTTCGTTTCTTGTGCCGAACCTGAGACCTACGACCCCCGAATGACCGCCGCCGATCTCGAAGAGATCGCAGAGGAGGACGGGCCTGCACGATCAGCCAGCCTCACTCCCTTCCTCTATGCGGCCCAGAAGGCACGTTATCGTGCAATCGGGGGCAAGAGTCCAGCGAGCCATGAAGTGCTCGCGATCACGGACAGGGTTCGAGACCTGCTGGATCACAATGAGTATCCGATTGTGAAAGCAGTGTGGTGTGTGGGAGACAACAGCCTCGACGCCGCCGTGTCTGATGCAGCATCTCAGGGTTATCGCCGTATCGTGATCGTCGGCATTTCGGTGGCCGAGGCGTTCCACATTGACAAGGCCAAGTGTTCAGTCGATGCGCTCAAGCCACATCTGGCCGGTCTGCAGATCGGATACGCACCTCCGCTGTGGGCATCCGAGGAGTTGGCACGACTGGTTTCGAGCAGAATCCTTGGGGCGACGGAGAATCTCTCTGAAACGGGAGTGGCGCTGGTGGCACATGGGCAACCCGAGTCACGTGAGCAATCCCACCATGCCTTCGACGCGCAGGAACAGTCCTTCGTGAATCGGGTGAGGATGCTTCTCCTCGAGGGCGGCTTGGAGGCGCATCTCGTCCGAACAGCGTGGGCCGATTGGCGGGACCCGGATATCACAGAGACGGTGCGCCATCTCGCTGCCCTCGGGGCGACAAAGATACTCTTGACTCCCGCGTGTCATCCCGTGAACAACGTGTCCACCATGCTGGATTTCCCGTTGGCCGCGAATCTGTCACGAGTTGACCCACCGGTACGGATCGTGCAGATGAGAGCGTGGGGCGACGAGCCCCGAGTTGCGGAAGCGCTCGCAACAGCGGTGCACGAGACGCAGCGAGAGCTGGACAAGTAGCGCGCCTACTCGCTTGCCTTGCAGCGGTCCCAATTCCATGCCTGCCGACGACGGATCTGCGGGAAGTGGAATGCATAGCGCAGCATCACTCCCAGACCTCCTCGGCCGGTGGCCTCTCCGCGAGTCTCGAGGCAGTCCAGGCTGGCCCTGAGATCCTTTGCGGTGGTCCCGCGGAAGACTGTGTAGCCCTTGCCGATGCTCTTGAGCATGTGCGCGTCCGAACCTCCGGTCGCAGCCAACCCGGCACCGCCTGCGAACATCTTGGCAGCGATCTTGTTGGCCCAGACCAGGAAAGGCATGGAGTTGTACACCTCAAGAGCATGGAATGCGAGATCGTTGACTGCTGCGCCGAAGCCGGACGTGCCGAGCGGGCCGAACACACCTTGGCTCGAGAATGGATGCGGCATTATCGCAACGCCATTCTGCTCGTTGATTCGGGCAATCGTCTCGGCAGCTGAAAGGCCTGCAGGTATGTGCTCCGTCAAGAACAGACCGATGATGTGGCCCGCCTTGGATGAGACCTCTTCGCCTACGACGACCTCGAAGTCATACATCTCAGCGAGGGACTGTGCGAACAGTGCTCCGTCTATGGTGTTGTGGTCAGTGACCGCTATGATCTTGAGATCCGTGTGATCCTGAACGTAGTCCATGATCTCAGGTATCCGTGCAAGACCGTCGCTGTGATTGCTATGCAGGTGCAGGTCGGCCTTATTCCATACTTCGATCACGCTTGAAGTGCCCCCTCGTGGCCACAGTGGCCAACTGGTTTCGTGGACATGGATCAAAGAAGCAAGTTCCGTACCGATTCAAGCGCCGGCACGAATCACCTTCCCACCGCTCCAAGAGTGTTATCGGCGACCGGGAGCCGACCTTTGATAGCCGACTGACGAGCGGCACGGATATCCGTGTCGAGCGGGTTCACTGTGAACTGTGCGCCCATTCATCGAGTCGCGCAACCCCTTCACGTAGCCGATCGATGGATGTCGCATAGCTGAATCGAAGAAAACCCTCGCCCCCGTGACCAAAATCGATTCCTGGGGCGACCGCGACTCCTGTCTCATCGAGCAGACGATATGCAAGCTCCAACGAGTCCTGCCCCCAATGTCGCGCATCGGCGAACACATAGAACGCGCCAGTCGGCTCTGTGGCGATCTTGAGCCCGATATCCCGAAGCGCAGTCACGAGATAGCGTCGGC
>JAQIBK010000109.1 GCA_027859125.1 Actinomycetota bacterium
TCACATAATGCTGTTCCTTGGGCTTGAGCGCCGGAAGGAAGAACGCCATTATCTGCCAAAGGATGATCGGGCTGCCGACTATCAGCGTCGCATAGAGTGAGACTTTGAAGCGCAGACCGAAGCCCTCGAAAGGACCGAACACGTTCAGGTTCTCCCCACCCAGCACCTCGATGATGGGCGCCATGATGAGGTCGTAGATCCAGTCCGCATAGAAGTAGAGCGCCATGGAGCCGACGAATACAACTGCGGCTATGACAGCGAGTCGCTTGCGCAGCTCGTCCAGGTGCTCAAGAAGTGGGAGGCGCTTGGGTCCAATGGGCATTCGAGTGTGAGGAGGCCTGTGTTAAGGCTACTCCTCTTCCTCCTCTTCCTCTTCGTCCTCGTAGTCATCGTCCTGCTCGACCGCCGCACGTCCAGCATTAGCCGCCTTCTTCATGCGATCGGTGGTGGTGCCGTCACCCTTGTCGCCACCCAGCATCTCAGCGCGGATCTGCGACTCCATGAGCTCCTGGGTCTTCTTGAACTCACGCATGAAGCGCCCGATGGTGCGAGCGAATCCAGGCAGCTTGTCCGGGCCGAAGATGATCAGCACGAAAGCGACTATGAAGAAGAGCTCGGTACCGCTGATTCCGAACACTCGATTACTCCTTGCCAGAAGCGACGTCTAGAAGCGTGCAGCCTCTTGAGCGTCGCTGAAGATCGGAAAGACCTTGTCCAGGCCCGTGATGTTGAAGATCTTGAGTATGTTCTCACGAGTACACACCAAACGCACCGCTCCGCCGCGCTCTTTGGCTCGGCGAAGTCCGCCGACGAGCACGCCAAGACCGGAACTGTCAATGAATCCTACGCCCTCCAGATCCACAAGGACATTGATGCATCCGATCTCGATCAGATCAACGAGCTCCTCTTTGAGACGAGGGGCTGTGTACACATCGACCTCACCGTCGAGCGTCAGGGTACACAATCCGTTATCGCCGCGCTCGGACTTGATCTCAAGTTCCATTGTCCCCGCTCCTCGCCGTGTGTTCGATACACCGTGGATGATTGTAGCGTGCCGACGCCATGGACACCAAGCGCTTACGACAGGTTCCCGCCTGAGTTTGGGTACCATCATCATTGAACCGAACTATGGAAAGGAGTCGAATGTCACTCACCATCGATCTCAACGAGAGTGAATCGCATTGGGTACTCGCCCTCAGCGGCGATTTGGACTACGGAGAGTGCGCATCGTTCCGCATGAACATCGACCGCATACTGAAGACATCACCACAGTCAACGATCGTCGATCTTTCGGATCTTGAGTATTTGGACAGCTCCGGTCTCGGCCTGCTTCTGAGCCTATCCAAAGAGTACGGCGCACAGGGAGGTCGGCTCGTACTCGTCACCAATGAGACTGTGGACAATATTCTGTCACTCACCCGGCTCAACGGCATCTTCTCCACCGCCGGGACCATGGATGACGCAAGGGCCAGCTTGGGCTACGACAAGAAGTAGAACTCCTGGCCATTGCAGCGCGATCACAACAACGAAGAACGGCCGACCCCCTAGGGGATCGGCCGTTCTTGATCACATGAATGGTGAGCCGCTACTCTGTCGAGGTCTCCTCGACAGATGTGATGCTCAGCACTGTGGGAACAACGCCGTTCGCCTCAAGATCGGCGATCCAGCCGTTGGCTGTCTCAACCGTGGGAGCACTCGGATCGAGCTCGACGCCACGCTTGAGAACTCGAAGCGCATCGCCATCGCGCCCGGCTGCCTGATAGAACACGCCTGCGTTGAAGTACGCATTGGCGAACTCAGGAACGGAGCTCATGACGATCTCCACATTCTCGATTGCACGCGCGGTGTCTCCACCGTAGAAGTAGGCCACAGCCATGTCGGTCCTCACGCCCGGGTCGCCGGCGTTAACCGCAAGCGCACGCTCATAGAAGCTGGTGGCTGCGATCCAAAGAGACACGTCGGCACCTGAAGCGGAAGCCGTCGACTGTTGGACCTCGGCGGCCCAATCATGGTAGGTGTAGCCTTGGTTCAGAAGCACCGTGTAGCTCGTGGGCTCACTGGCCAACAGCTGGTTGTAATAGTCGACCGTCCCGGTGTACTGCTGGGAAAGGTACTCGAGGGCACCATCTGATGTAGTCGTATCAGGGGTATCCGAGGAGCCGCCGCCCGCGAACAGACCGGGAATGTAGACTCCCACGAAAGCCAGCGAGATGAAGACCAGCACGACCTTGGTCAGGAGCGAGGTCTGCTTCTTGTTGATCGCCACGAAAAATCCTCCGTTCAGATGCACGGCTCTGGTCAACGACGCACCTAAGAAGGGGCTCCGCACACCATGCTGCGCATGTCAGGTCGTGTTACTCGGTTGCTGCGGTGCTCTCAGCACTCTCAGCGGGATCGACGGGGGCTACCTCTGTCATGGTGTCGATATCCGGATGACCTGAAGGCAGTTCTCCGGAGTCAAGCTGATCCGGAGAGAGCTCGGGCGCCGAAATGACCTGTGACGTGGTGGCCGGAGTCGATGCACTGTCTCCGCCGGACGGCAGAGCGATTCCGATGATTACGCCGAGGAGCAGAGTACAAACGGCAATGAGGGCCGCCACTGTCATGCTCACCGATTGTGCGGTGGTAGGCGCGGGCGCCTTGCCACGAGGTGAGTTCGAGCTGGTCGAGCCTTTGGTTCCTGCCTTGGCCGGCTTGGCCTTCGGCTGTTCGTCTTCGTCGAAGAAGAAGTCCTGATCGCTCACGTGAAAATCCTCCTGTGTTCGGGTCGGATCGCTACCTAATAGCCACTCTCGCAGCCGTCGTGACCTCGCGCGATTATAGCACGCACGCGGGGCTTTTCCCCGTGTCCACCATCTCTCGCTCCAGCACGTCGCATCAGCCTGAAAGTGACCGCTGTCGCCGAAAGCGCCACAACCGCGCCAACCGTGTCAGAGTCGAGGCCTGCCCACGTTGCGAGCAAGAAGCCCGCCAAATAGCCCACGACCAGGACCATGACCGGTATGAGATAGAGCTTCACGACCGCACGCAGATGAACGACCGGATCCGTCTCCACCTCAACGAGGTCGCCCAGGCGTGCGCCCAGCGAGTTGTCGACACCCTCCATGATGCGATCGCCAGAAGATCCGGAGCACATCCCGCAACTGTCGCAGTCACCCGACGGCGACATGCGAAGATCGACCGTCCCTTCGTGAATCGACACCACCGCTCCACGCTCACGCATGCGATCACCCTCGGAGCTTGTCGCGGATTTCCTCGGCCCTGCTGGATGCCCGCTCTCGATCTATCGTGTGCACGTCGCCGTTCTCAAAGAGGACGACGCCGTTCACCATGGTGAACAGAACGTTCTCCTGATTCGCGGTGTGCACCAGAGTGCTGTATGGATACGCCGTGGGGATCTGGTGTCCGTGCGACATATCCACCGCGATGATGTCCGCCTGCTTGCCGGGCTCGAGCGACCCGACCTTGTCATCGATACCCAGAGCACGAGCGGCGTCGAGCGTTGCCATCTTCACGAACGTGCGCGCGACGAAGAAGTCCTGGCGGCCTTCAGCTGCTCGCTGGAGAAGCAGACCTATCCGCATCTCGTCAAAGAGATCCATGGTGTTGTTCGAGGCGGGCGAGTCCGTCCCGATACCGACACGCAGGCCTTTTCCGAGGAACTTGACCAGAGGAGCCTTGCCCATTCCAAGCTTGGCGTTGCAGCGCGGACAGTATGCGATCGCGACATCATACTTCGCCAGTACCTCGATATCGGCATCATCGACCTGAGTGCAATGCACGGCGAGCAGGCTCGGAACGTCCAGAAGTCCCCACTGCAGCACATAGCGCACCGGACTCACGCCGGTGGGCAGCCAGCCCAGCTCCCCGATTTTATATGTGTCGCGATAATCAACGGCGAACGGTGAGCTTCCATACTTGACGAAATCATATTCCTCACGGGAGCCGGCCAGATGCGTGGACACCGGAAGGTTGTCCTGCACTGCCATCTCCGCCACGCTCAGGAACAGTTCCGGATGGCATGTGTAAGTGGCGTGCGGTGCAATGCCGGGGGTCAGAAGATCACCGCCAAGATCGCCCCACTCGGCAATGTCGGCGCGTGCAGCATCAAGTACTGCGGGCACCTTCGCCTTGTCGGTGGTGGAGACCTCGCGATAGATGAAGGCACGCATTCCGCCAGCCGCGACAGCACGAGCTGATGAGCCCGTCTCGGTGACGTCGGCGATCGTGGTTATGCCGGATTCAATGGCCTCGAGCGCGCCTAGGTATGCTGCGTCCTCCCAGTCGGTCGGAGAGAGTCGCCCCTCCTTCTCAAGCACCTGCATCTTCCACCGCGCATAAGGCAGGTCGTCGACCAAACCACGCATCGCTGAATACTCGAGATGGGTGTGCAGGTCGACGAAACCAGGCATGAGTGCAGCTAGGCCGAAATCACGAACCTCTTCTTCAGGGTGAGCAGCTTTGAGACGATCGAGTTCACCGATCTCGATGATCTTGTCATCGCGAACGAGTACAGCGCCGTTCTCAATGTGCGGCGTGGCCACAGGAAGCACATAGCGTGCAGCAAGGAGCATGGTCTCTATCTCTCCTCAGAAGGAATGCTCGGATACGTGTCAACATCCTACACGGGATTGTGGTCAGTTCGCACGTCGCTTGCGCAATACTCGAAGAAGTCCCACGAATGCGGCCACAAATGCTGCAGCGAAGAGCACGAGTGAAGGCACTACATAGCGTGATGGCGATTTCGTCAGTCTACGCAACGGTGCCAGTACCGATCCCGCTGAGCCAGGCAGCCGCACTATCTGCACTCGATTGTTCTGCGTGTCAGCGACAACGAACCAGTCGCGTTCGAAATCGTAGTCGATCGATGTCGGGAAGTAGAGCTCACCGTCGTAGCGACCGTATTCGCCGTATGAGTTCACGACTTGACCATCCTCGGCATTGATGACCACGAGCTCGAAGCGAAACGCGTCGACCACGACCAGTCGACCAGCTCCATCGAGCACCAGGTCCTGAGGGAGCTGGTACTCGTGATCCTCATCTGTCGCCGCTTCTTCCGCCTCCGTGTTTCCAGTTGCCTCGACCGAAGCTGAGCTCGAATCCGCAACGCTTCCCGGATACGTCCAGATCAGTTCGCCGTCCATGGAGAAGGCCTGGATGCGCTTATTGAAGGAATCGGCGATGTATATGCGGTCTCCATCGCTCTCGATGCCCAGATAGGCATCTATCTGACCCGGCCTGGAGCCTCGGGTACCAAAACCGGACAACTCGTTGCCAAGCTTGTCATACGTAGTCACCCGGCCAAGCCCCAAGACCAAGACCTGCTCGTCGGTCACCTTCAAACCTCGCGCCTGACCCGGGACCGTCCAATCACGCACGTACTCTCCCCGATCACTGAACACGACGATCCGAGATGTCCGAGAATCCGCGATGTACAAGTCGCCGTTGTCAGCGTCGACGTCTATCGCCTCGGGTCGCACAAAGAGAGCCGTTGAGCCGTCATCGGCCAGGGAATCGACCGCCCGAATGAAGTCACCGGCAGAGTCGAACACCAGCACCCGTGAACGGATCGGATCGGTGACGTAGATGTCACCTTCCGGCGAGATCGCCACCGAGGTGGGCATCAACAGCTGCTCTTCCTCGGATGGACCATAACCGTAGATGGAACGCTGCCATTCGAAGCTCGCATCTCTGGGACGCGGGGTCAGAAGTGGCTCCTCCTGAAGATCGAGCAGGAGACCACCAACGATCACTAGCAAGCCAAGAAGCAGAACGATGACTGCGCTCAGAATGATTCGGGTGAAGCGTGGACTCATGGGCGCCCCTGCACGTCGGGAGATAGGCCGATGTCGCGCAGGCCGATCAGCGCCTCGGGCATCTCGGGGATGAACCGGAGGGCCGCTTGGAAGGACACGGTCGCAGACGCGACGTTGCTCATGGCAGCGTGTGTCTCACCGATCGCCACGAGCAGCGTCGCGTCAGTCGGCGCAATGGCCAGCGCCGCCTCGAAATCCTGCAGCGCATCCTCGTAACTCCCCTGCTCACGCAGGGCGAGTCCTCTGCCAGTAAGAAGTTGCTGCATCTGCGTATCAGGCGGCTCAGAGCCGATGTTCTGCTTTCGAAGCTCGAGCAAGGTGCTCTGGTATGCACGCTCCACTTTGGGTCGAACGCGATCGTAAGCCGTGACCGCCTCATCAAGTTGGCCAGAGAGCCGCAACACGTCGGCTTCCGCGATTCCCACCAGCGCGTTGTCGGAGATGATGTACGCCTTTTCGATGCTCTTCATCGCATCTTCGTACCGATCGGCCTGGGCATAGGCGTAGGCCAAGAACACGTGGTTGAGCTGGTTGTCAGGGTCGTCGGCCACGGCGGTGCGGTAGCGCTCGATGTCCCGCTCCTGCGCTGTTCGAGGCGTGTCGATCGAGCGTATGTAGAGCATGAAACTAAGAGTCGTCACGAGCAGGACGACTACGAGCATGGCCGCGACGGATCGAAGCCACTTGGCGATGGGGTCAGGGTCGAGCGCCGGTTGACTCGAAGCCGTATCGAGCGGCTCCTGCGCCAAGGGATCATCGTTCGACGTATGCATATGACTGGCCATACCATCCCTATGAAGTGACCGAAGAGGTGTGCGTCAGTACGATGCTACCAGCACGCGCGTGTCAGGTGTGAGATGAAGATGCAGTTCCCGAGTTGTTGCTCAGACCGAAAGCGGGCCCGGTCTCCCGGGCCCGCTACATTGGTTCCAGCTCACAAAGCCTACGGCCACCTGGTCAGACCTGTGTTGTTGTGGTCCGCATAGCAGCCGGCGTCACAGTCGCTTGTACCCCAACTGGTACCTGGATTCAGTGCGACACCACGCAGATCACTCGTGGCGTAGGGACCGGGATCGGTCGTGTAGCCAAGCAAGTTCGGGCGCTTCCATGCGTGCGGTATGGGCGTGTGACATACGGTGCACACTCCGTCACTGCCGCCGTGGCCGCCCTCGCCGTGTGCGGCTTGGTAGTTGCGGGTGTTGCCGTTGTGGCACTTGGAGCAGAGCGGATCGCCCGCCTGACCGTTGTCGTCCCAGGAGTTGCCGATTTCCAGGGCACCGTTCGTGTAGCTGTCGTTGTAGGGAGTGCCGCCGTTGTCAGCGTAGTTCACGGCCATGCTGGCACCATGTGGGCCCGTGGCGCCTGTCACCGATCCATGACAGTCGGTGCACTCGATGATCATGGTCGTGTTCTGGTAGCCGGACAGCAGCCATGTAGTGACTCCTGGCTTGGTCGGACCCATGTTCCCGTAGGCACCCGGCATGGAGCTGTACATCCTGTGGCCATTCCAGGTGTCATCGAACTGGGTCTCGCCTAGTGCAGCTGCGCCATTTTCATCATCGCCCCAACGCTGTACGTGCGGGGAGCTCTTGCTGCTCGCCGTGTGACACTCTTCGCAGTATGTGGGGGACCCTTCGGCGATCTCAGCCAGCACGGTCGCCTTGGCAGGAGAGAACGTACCTCCCTGGGTGTACGCGGTCTTGTGGCACACCGAGCAAGGCGTGCTGGTGAAGTCCTCTGGATTCGTGAGGACGAAGTGCTCGTTGGCCATGCTGTCGTCGTGGCAAGCGGTACACGGCGAGAAGCTCTCAGCGCCGCCGAACACGTTGGTTGTCTCATGGTGGGCAGGCGTGCCCGTGCCGGTCTGGATGTGCTCGTCGAGGTTGACGCCTACGTGACAACCTGTGTCCTGACAACCGACGATCACCGGGTGATCGGTGTTGTCGACATGGCAGGTCGGACAGCCGTAGTCGGTAAGCCGCGCGTGGATATCGGCGACGTCGCTCACATCGTGACAGTCCTCACCGTTCGGGTTGTTCTGGCAGGATGCGCCTGCACTGCCAGCTGCTCCGCCACCACCAGCGGCGACAGGAGTGACGCTCACGTCATCTACGTAGAGTAGGTCATCTACCGCGTCTCCTGTGAATGCGAATCGAATCCCCACGGTGTCAGCAGGCAGGCCAGTGAGACCATCGCTCATCCATGCCTGAGACCCGCCAAGCGTGTACGACTTGCGACTGGTCCAGGTCGAGCCGTTGTAGCTCTGTACAACCACACTGTCAGCTACTTCGAGCGAGGCCCAACTGATCGCCCATGAAGCGGATACCGAATCGGCGCCAGCGGTGTCGATAGCAGTCTTTGTCAGATAGCGCGTTGTACTATCCTCGCCAGTCGCGCGAGCAGCGTAGGAGCCAGTCATGGCCGTACCCTGGACCTCCCAGCCTCCTATCGAAGCTGGCAGCGGACCGGTGAGCGACACATCATCGATATAGAGTAGGTCCGTTCCATAGTTAGCGTTGTAGTGGAAGCGAATCTGCGTAGCGGCCTGCGGTATGGTGGCAGAAGAACCGATCCTCCATGCCTGATCCGGGCCTAGGTCGTAGCCGGGATTTAGCGTGGTCCAGGAGCCGTCATAGTACTGGATGTCGAAGATATCCTCTGTCTCTGTGCCGGTCCACATGATGTCGTAGTCGAGAGTCGCATCACCGGAGAGGCCACTTAAGTCGACGGTCTTCGTTAGGTACATGTCCACATAGGCGTTGTCTACCGTCGGGTTTCCTCTGCCAGACCAGGAGCCGGTATTAGATTGGGCGTTGTTCGCGGTCCACTGGGCGCTACTGCTCGTCCAAGCATTCAGGTTGCCCGACTCGAAGCCATCGGAGAATACCGTGGTCGGGGCTCCCGCTGCAGGTTCGTCAACACTCGTCCAGGCGGTGAAATCGTTGCTCTCGAAGCCATCGGAGAAGCCTGAGCCTAGCGGCACCACGACCGTTTCGCCCTCGATCACGAAGTCATCGACCCATACATAGTCGTTGCCGCTATCAATGCCTGCGTTCGCGTTGTAGCGGAACCTTACGTCCGTAGTCGTATTCGTGATGTCGAAACTGACCGGCTGCGCCGTTCCAGGATTGGTGCTCAGATCGATGGTGCCGCCGGTCGGAACCTGCCAACTCCCGTCGAAGTACTGGAACTCGACGACATCGCCTGTCTCGGCGGCGTTGCTCCGCCACGTGAAGCTCACACGAGCGTTGTCGTAGCCGGACAGATCGAGCGTGCCGTCGCGGTCGAGATATGTGTTGGCCGATCCGGAGCCATCTGCCTGTGCAGCGCCGGCATTCCAGTCCCACGAGTTTCCTGCGGTCCAGTTGTTGAGGTTGGCATCGAAGCTGTCAGACCATTCGGTCGACCAGCTTCCGCCGCCACCGCCGCCACCGCCGACATCAGAGAAGTCGGTGCCCGGGCTATCCAAGCCCCAATTGGTGCCGTCGTGCTTGTCGGCCCAAGTACTGGTAGCGACCCTAGATGAATCAGCCATATGAAGGTTGCCACTTGGATCGACGTCGTGACAGCTGTTGGAGTTCCCACCGCAGCTGTTGTCCCAGGTGGTGCCCCATGCGTCGACCTCGAGCTCATGACACGCCACGCACTCGTTGGCGTAGCCGCTGAGCCCGTCGATGGTGCTCTTGGAGTGCTCGGTATAGAGATCGGTCGTGTGGCAGTCGCTGCAGGGGACCTCGTAGGAGAAGTCCTCTGCATCTGAGTCCGGGTAGAAGCGCTCAAGGTAGACGCCGTAGGATGTCGTACCCCAGTTCTGGGTCGTTATCTGACTGTCTGCGGTGTGGGTGTCGACGTTGGCGTCGTAGTGATCCATCGTGGTCGGCGAGTCGGAGCTATCGAAGTAGACATCTCCTGCTTCACTCGTGTCGTTGTGGCAGTCGACGCAGTTTGCGCTGTTGGATGCAGCGGCTCCACCAAGATTCTTGCCTGAGTTGTGACAAGTGCCGCAGTCATTGCTGTGCTGCACGCGAATGTCGTTGATCTCATGACATTCCACGCAGCCACCTTCGTCAACGGCGATCGTCACGTCATGGGCGTCATCCTCGCCGGGATGCTGCGGGCTAGTGTCATGGCACTCCTGGCCGGTACCGCAAGTGGTCTGCGTCGGCTTGGCGCCTTGGCCGCTGTAGTCATGGCACTCAGAGCAGGCGGGGTCGGAGCCAACACCGTCACCCTTGTGCAGAATATGCAGGTCCAAGGTGCCGTGACAGCCGACTGCTCCACAGCCCGAGCCGGTTCCATTGATGCCGGCAGGAGCGACGCCACCTGCGTGACCGAAGCGGGTATCGCCCGCATCCGTCATGTTGGCGCCATTGTGGCAGTCACCGCAACTAGGAGTCGACCAGTTGTCGGCCACCACGGCCGAGAACGCATTGTGGCAGTCGGCGCACGTGACGTCGCCCTTGTCGTCGAGGCCCTGGTGCTGGACCCACAGACCGTCCATGCCGCCCACTCCACCATCGCGACTGTGGCAATCGTTGCATCGAGCGGTCGTTGATCCGCCGGTCACTCCACGAACAAGGCCGAGGAATGCGCCGATGTCATGGAGGCTCTCATTGTAGTGGCCGGTGGCGCTAGGCTCGGTCAGAGCAACGGCGTCAGGAGCGTTGGTGTAGAGGAGTGTGCCTCCACCGTGACAGTTCTGGCAGGTGCTCTCGCCATTGAACTGCGCGTTGTCATGGTTGAGGGCGCTCGCATCGTGGCAGGCGCCGGTGCTACAGCCGCTGTCCGGGTGATATGCGGTGTAGTCTGTGCCCGAGCTGGTGCCGTGACAACCGGCTCCGGAGTTGGTACAACCCTCAATGGTCCCGTTGTCGTAGTCGGAGTTCAACAGATCGAGCGTATGCCCATGACCGCCGGCGTGACAGCCGGATGTGTCACAGCTAACACTGGCAGGCAGATCGGTGTTGCTGTCATGACACGTGTTAAGGCATGTGGTCACCGTGGCGTTTCCGGTGACCGAGTTCTTATGGATGAGATCCGCGTTGTCGGTATCGTGACATCCACCACCGCCGCAAGACGTGTCGTATGCCGCAGATGCGTTGTGCGCGGTGTTGAACGCGGTGTGCGTCGATCCCGTGGTGTGACACTCGAGACAGGAGTTGTCCCAGGCACCGGTGATGGTGTCGACCGCCACCTCGTGACAGCCGACACACTTGTCGGCATACGTGCCCGGAACGCTCGCGAAGGCTGAGGTCGTCTTGAAGTGTTCCGGCTTCATCTCGAGCAGGTGGCAGCTCACACAGGAGTTGCCGTCGGTGTTGGAGAAGCCGGTGTCCAGGCCGTCGGCGGCATGCGTCGACTCGGTGCCAACGTAGTGGTTGGGTTCGTAGGTGTCGTAGTCGCCACCAGAGCCCGCGTGCGGCTCAGCGACGAGACCTGCCGCGTGACAGTCCACGCAGTCGCTCGTCTTGCCGGTGATGATGCCCGGGTACGTGGCGTTGTCATGGCATGTGGCACAGTCTGCGTGCACGTCGCGTAGATCGGACGCGGCGGAGCCGTCGGCCTGCTCGTGACAGCGCAGGCAGTTACCAGTGTCGGTCGTGACCACGTGGACCGACATGTCGTGGCCTGTGGTGTGGCAACCGCTGCTGTCGCAACCAGTGACCGCGGCCAGACTCGTGTCGGCCGACGCATGGCACACGTTGCAGCTCGTTGCGCCGTTGTCCGCATCAGCGTGGAGCTTGGCCAGATCATCGGTGTCGGTGGCGTGGCATCCACTCACGGAACAACCCAGACTCGTCGCCGAGGCAGTCATTTCGTGGCTCGCCAGTCCAGTGCCGCCGTGGTTGGTGCCGTGGCAGTCAACGCTCTTGTCGTTGGTCCAGCCGGCAGCGACCTGTGCCGAGGCGTTGATCGGCGTGGTCGATGAGTGGCAGTCGATGCAGTTGACCGCGCCGATCGACAGGGTGTATGCGTGTTCCGCCTTGAGCGAGTTGGCGTGACAGGACGTGCATGCCTTCTCGGTGACGACCGACCAACTCGTGTCCACGGATTCTGAACCGTAGTTGGCCGTATGGCTGGCGAGGTAGGGATCGTAGTGGTTGGGGTCATAGGGCTGATACTCGTAGGCACCCAGAACTGAGGAGTTGTGGCAGTCCTGACAGTCCTGGGTGTAGTTGTCCTGCAGGTAGTGGTCGAGCTTGTTGCTCGCAAGAGTGTTGTGGCATGTGTAACACATGCCCGCATGAAGAACGAGTCCGCCGCCTCCCAAGAACTTGGTGTGGCACGCGAGGCAGTCGGCGTTTGCCGTTGTAATCGCAGGCGTGGACTGGGGGTCGTGTGCTGTCAGCAGTGCGGTCGCATGCGTGGTATGGCAGTCGACGCAGTTGTCCTCGGTCGGGATGGCTTCCGGATCGTCGTGGCACGACTCGCACGAGGAGCCTCTGGGCGACGTGACGGTCGCATTCCACGGATCGGTGTGGATGAAGTCGATCCTGTCGACATCGTGGCACAGCGATCCCGCACAATCCTCCGCGCCGCCGGAGCCATTCGTGGCGGTCCAGTCGTGCTTGGCTGTGTACTCGGAAGCCTCGTGCGGCAGGCCGGCGTCGGAAGCGCCGGCAGGATCGTGGCACGCGTTGCAGGTGTTGGTGGTGCCGTCCGTGTCCAGCCAGCCGTTGGGGAAGTAATCGGCATTGTGACACTGAGGGCAACCGATCTCCGCGCCGCCGGGATCTGTGACCGAACTGGCCTTGCCGTGCTCTGCCGTAAGCTCGAGCAGGTGGCACGTGGAGCAGGAGTTCGAGCCTGTCCGAAGCACCCCGGCGTTCGTGTTGGTGCCGTCATGAGCTGGCGCAGGGTGCGTGGCCATGGACACGACACCGGAGCCGCCATGGCAACCGGAGTCGGTGCAGTCCTTTGTGGTCGGATAGGTGTCCGTCCCGTGGCACACGAGGCAGTCGGTCGCCCACGAGTTCACGGAAAGCGACGCGTGCTGGTCACGCGCGGCGTTGGAGTCGTCGTGAATCACAGAGAGATCGGATCCGTGGCAGGAGCGGCACTCTGCCGTACTCCCGTCGGATGCCGTGTGGTTGCTGTCGGTGAAGTTGTGCGGAGCCTGACCGTTGCTCGCCTGGTGACAGGGACTCTCGGCGCACGTGCCGCCGTAGGTGTCCAATGTGAAGTCGGCGTAGGTCGTGTGACATGCGGAGCAGTTCGCGACAGCGGTCTTGGAGCTGGTCCTGCCGTGCTCGGTCCACATGGACATCGAGTGGCAATCGGTGCATGTGACGGCGGTGCCGGGATAAGCAGCATCCACCGTCTGAGTGGCAACGTGATCGAAAGAACCGCCGTGCCCTGAACTCTTGTCGGCATGGCATGTCACGCATTCAGGAGCTATCGAGTCGGGCATCTCCGAGTAGACCTCGAAGGCATCAACGCTGAAGTATGCGGCCCGAGAAGAGGCGCTTTTTGTTCCCAGAACCTTCACCTGAATTGTGTGTGTCCCTGAGCTAAGAGTGTCGCTATCGAACACAGTCGCCTGATTTGTCGTGGTGGGCGCATACAAATCTACCGTGGCAACGTATGCGCCATCGATCCAGACCTCGCCGATTCCGCGATATGGATCACGGTCTGCAATGAGCTGGACACGTTCACCATTGAAGGTCACAGCAAGGGTTGCGCCTGCTTGGTTCGAGTACGACATACGGCCGTACGTGTGTGAAACGCTGTATCGCGTGCGCCAGTACCCGGTCGTCGTGACGATGTTCGCGTCCGGATAACCGGCAGCCGGATTTGCTGCGTGCGAGAAATTCTCCCTGAGGTGCGACCTGTTGCCTTGAATCGAAGCGATATCGTGACAACCAGCTGATGCACACTCGTTAGAATCCGGACCCGCCGAGTTCATCGTCTGGTCTCCAGCAGACACTCCGTGTCCTACCGTGCCCGACCAGGGTGTCTCGTTACCATGGGTCGCATGCGTGTCCGAAGGATCGTTGACATGACACGCATCACACGCGGCGATCGAGTGGCAGGATGCGCAGCGGCTGTCGGCTGTGTCGATATTGGAAGGCCAGCGCGAAGTGGAGTGAATGATATGCAGAATGGATGAAGGGGTGTTCTTTGAGTTGGCAGAGGAGAAGGCACCCGCTGAGTCCGAGTAGTACGGGATGGCGGTGAGAAGAGAGTTTCCCCAACCTTGGCCCTCGTCGTGGCAGTATGCAGAGCACGCCGAGCCGGGCTGATGCAGTGGATGGGTGCCCACGAGTCCAGGCAAGTGGCACGCGGCGCAGACGGTGTCACGGTCGACATCAATGACCTGGAACTGCTGACCCCGGGCGTCGGTCTCGTGACACATGAGACAGTCAGCATTGGATGCAAGTGCGCTAGACGTCCCCGCGAACGTGGCGATGAGCACCAACGCTGCAAAGACCGCTGCCCCGAAACCCAACCGCAGCCTACTCACGTTCACTTCCATATCCCAGCCAATCCCGATCGCATTGTCGAACTCGTCCTGTTCAGCTTGATTAACTGAGAGGACGGGCACATAATACAGCAGGACGAACGGTATTAGAAGTGACGAATATCACATTCCTACCTGAGGAACGGTAGATATATCTTTCGTATGCTTAAGCGACCGGTCGGTTTAGGGATTCGTCCAGTCCGAATACGTCCTGTAGGGATGGCTGCCTGCGCAACCCACGGCGCAGTCAGACTTGGCCCAGGAAACTCTTGGCCCAGGACGGAGGTCTCGTGACACATGAGACAGTCAACGTTGGATGCAAGTGCGCTTGATGTCCCCGCGAACGTGGCGCCTAACACTAGCGCAGAATCTGCGCGACCGCGTCCCTCACTTCGACCCCTATTGCCTCAGACCCTCCCAAGAAGTGGACGACTATGACTTCGTCCCTCTTCGCAGATAGTGCCATAGCCACGGGTTCGGGCAGGCTCGTCGAGCGAGTGAGGAGCACGCATGTCCCCAAGGTCCCGGCAAATACGCCGCCAGCCAGTGCATCCGGGAAACTTGTCCCCGTCGCCACCGCAACCCCATCCCAGGCCAGCCCAGAGGAAACGCCGTACTCGGCCACTGCGACACTCGTGGCATATCGATCAGCACCCGCCAGCCTATCGACGGTCCCAAGAAGCCCTTCGTCCAGCGCACTCAGATAGTCACCGGAGACAGCGTTCAGTCCACCAAGAACAAATGCGTTTCTCACGCCGTCCGCCCTCATGTTTGAAGCCAGCCTGGATGGATCTGACGTTGGCGCAGCAAGATACACCGGCCACACGTTAGCTGCCGAAAGCGGGCTCCCCGACAGTGCGTCGGGGTAGTTATCGCCGGTGACCACGAGAGCTGTACCATCGTAGGCCTCACCCATGCGCGAAATCACTTCCTGCGCGATCAGACGCGCAGTCTCGTAGCGGTTCGAGCCACCGAACCTGGTGACGTTCCCATCGAGCAGGTCGACCAGCGCGGCCTCCACGTCACCCGACACTGCACTAGTGCCACCAAGAACGATCGCGTTCTCTGCACCCAGGCGCTCGATCTCATCAATGACAAGACTGGGCAGTGAATCCGTGGGACACAGCAGGATTGGCGCGTCGTGGACGCCGGCGAGAGCTGCACCACCCAGAGCGTCCGGCCAGTTGATGCCAGTGGCGATGACCACTGTGGAGGCCCCCTGCGGGTATGCAGCCTCTGAAACGGCCACCGCGGTCGAATAGCGGTTTTCGCCAGCAATTGAAACCGGAGTGTACTGAGCCCGAAGCACCATGAATGGAGTCGACTTCGTGAGCTCTCTATTGCCAACGCCATCTACCGAGTAGTACTCGACGATGTGCGCACCTGCACCGGTCACAACGATAGGCGACGCGTAGGTCAGCCACGCGCCTCCATCAATGCGATAGTGCGTCTTATCAACTCCGGAAACATGTGTGACGGCGCTAGAGTCGTCTGCTTCCAGGGTGACGAATGCAGTCGTAACAGAGGACGCTGACACGTTGGCCACAGTGCTAGGAGTAGTCATATCCACCACGACCGAGGCTGTTCTTGTGGTCACAAGTCCCGCTTTGTTGCGATATTCCGCGCCCACAACGTGTAGTCCCTCGTCGGACAGTGAAGTGGCCTCCGTCGGCGCGAAAGCATGCCACGATCCAAATCCCAAGCCTAGGTCGAATCGCATCTCCTCGGCTGCCTGCATATCAGAGATCAGGTCCGTATCCAGCGAGGAAACATAGTACGCTCCGTCACCGATCGCGAATGTTCCCCAGGGCCTGATAGTGTCGATTCGAACTATTACCGTGTTCTCGGCTTCGGAATTGCCCGCAGCATCAATCGAATAGTACGTAACGGTCGTGGTTCCCTCGGTGGTGACCGTGAAGGATGTGGTCACGCCGACGAAAACCTGCTCTATGCCATCGTCGATCGAGTAGCGAATCGTCCCGACTCCGGCAACCGCGTCTGACGCGGTCAAGGTCACTGTGACGGGATCGTTCGTCCACCCGTCGGGCACTCCTGAGGCGACGGTGGATGGAGCAGTATGGTCCACGATGATCGAATCGCTTGCGGTCAGAACGAGTCCCGCCTTGTCGCGATACTGAGCGGTCACGGTGTGAACCGCCTCACCGGGAAGTACAAGTGTCTCGGTCGCATCGTACGCGCGCCAAACGTCGTAGCCCGAACCGTCGCCGATGTCGAATCGCATCTCAAGAGCGTCGGGAACCAAAGACCTCGCCGTGACCGTCTCCGTGGTCGTGCTCGCTGCGCCGGCATCGAGGTTGAATTCGCCCGATGGCGGAATAGTGTCCACGCGTACGGTCACGAGATTCCATTCCTCGGCATTGCCTGCTAGATCGACCGCGCGATACGCGATCGTTGTGGTCCCTTCTTCGGACACAGGAATCGCCGAGGAGTACACCTGCTCCGGATCGCTGTTGCGGCGATAGAGCACCTCGTCGACACCGGATGTTCCGTCCGTCGCGACAAGAGTCACTGACACCGCGGAAGTAGCCCAAACCGACGGGACGCCGGATGCGAGTGTCACAGGAGCCACGGAATCAACCGTAAGGTCATGCTGAAGCGACGAGGTGTTACTCAATGAGTCTCTGTACTGTGCCGTTACCGTGTACACGCCGTCGCCGGGCACTGTCAGCGTCGTCGACGGCGAGAAAGCGACCCATGAGCTGAAGCCAGCGCCTGTGTCGAAACACATCTCGTTCGCGCCTGTGATCGACGAGACGACCGACACCGTGGCAACAATAGAGTACCCGCTGCCATCTCCGATCGTGAAGACTCCTGCCGGAGGCGTGGAGTCGATACGCACGCGCACCATCTTGGCCACTTCTTCGTTGCCTACTGCGTCTATGGACCTGTAGTAAACCCGCGTCTCTCCGTCAGAAGAAATCGTGAAAGGACCCTGGTACAGCGACTCTGGA
Organism: Actinomycetota bacterium; assembly: GCA_027859125.1. Taxonomy (GTDB): domain Bacteria; phylum Actinomycetota; class Coriobacteriia; order Anaerosomatales; family UBA3086; genus UBA3086. Next base: position 17,250 of record JAQIBK010000109.1, read on the forward strand.
ATCGTCGTGGCGTTCACTCCGGGGGGAACTACCTTGTAGAGAGTCTGTGCAACGCTGGCCGCGTCATCGCTTGCCACGAGGGTCACCTTAGTGGGGGTGCTGACCCATCCGACTGAAACGCCGTAAGCCGTGGTCACAGGAGCAACTGAGTCGTGCCCAAAAACCTGGACCCGATGGTTGCCACGTTCCGTCACAAAGATGCGACCATCCGAAGTCACATCCACGCCAACGGGCTCGTTCACCTCTCCAAGCTGCGCGCCAGACATACCGAACGCAGCTACGAAAGCGCCGCTTGGGGTAAAGCGCTGAATGCGATCATTGCCTCGGTCGGCCACATAGACATCGCCCGAAGGACCGACCGCTATACCCTCCGGTGCGATGAACTCGCCAGTCGTGCTCCCCCACTCGCCCCACGTAAGAAGATGTGCTCCATCAGAAGAGAACTTCTGTACGCGATGATTCTCGCGCTCGACAACGTAGACGTCACCACTGGAATCGACAGCAATGCCTGATGGAGCTCGGAACTGTCCATTGCCAGTGCCGAAAGAACCCCAAAGAGACAGAGATGCCCCTGCGGCAGACAGTCGCTGAACGCGATTGTTGCCCGTATCCGCCACATAGACATCGCCCGAAGGACCGATAACCACATCCTCGGGAGAGGAGAACTGACCTGCCAACGAACCGCTTCCGCCGAACGTCGTGATATGTGTGCCTGATGCGTCGAAACTCTGAATGCGGTGGTTGCCCGTGTCCGCGACGAACACTGTGGAACTAGAGCTCAGTGCGATGCCTTTTGGTCCTATGAACTGTCCGGCTCCTGACCCTGTCGCGCCCCAGCTAGAAATGTATGAGCCGTCCGAGCCCAGAATCTGAACGCGATTGTTCCCTGTGTCAGCGACATAGGTCAATCCAGATGTTGCGACCACAGAATCGTTGGGCGTGTCGAGCTCTCCGGGTCCCGAACCCAGACCCGACCAGGACCCGACCCACACGCCCGAGGAGTCCAAAGCCTCAATACGGCTGTTCCCGCTGTCGGCAACATAGATTCCACCGCCAGAACGCGCGACGACCCCCCGGGGAGAGTCGAACTGGCCGCTCCCACTTCCCAATGAACCCCAAGTCGCCTGAACGATACCTGTCGACGAGCACTTCTCGATCACAGAACCGCCAGCATCCGCGATGTAGATCGAACCGCTTCCGTCGACAGCGACTCCATATGGCGCCACGTAGCGCGAGACGTAAGTGCCTCCTGGCCCAGCGTATGGTCCCCACTGGGTGACATAGGTGCCACTCGCATTGAATTTCTGTATGCGCAGGTTGTTCGCGTCGGCGACATATATGTAGCCGCCAGCATCGACCGCTATACCGCGACCACCGCTCAGCTGTCCATCAGCGGAGCCGTAGCTGCCCCATGTGGCCAGATGTACGCCTGCCGATGAGAACTTCTGAATGCGGGAGTTCCCAGTGTCGGACACAAAGACGTTCCCCGCTGTGTCTACGGCAATGCCAACTGGATTGGCGAATGAGCCGTCGGCTTCCCCCGGACCGCCCCATGTCTCTAAATAGTTTCCCGAAGAGTCAAAGACCTGCACTCGACTGTTCCCTGTGTCGGCAACATACACCCTCCCCGACAAGGAAACCGCGACACCCTCCGGGTCTCGGAACTGCCCGGCTCCACTACCGCGCGTACCCCAAACCTCCTGAAGCGCACCAGCCGCCGTGAGTACCTTGATGCGATTGTTCTGGGTGTCCGCCACATACACGTTTCCAGACAAGTCCCCAGCTATCCCGCCAGGAGAAGCGAAGGCGCGGGCGCCATCAGGCGATGCCGAGATCCCGTAGTAGCCACCCGCAGTCGCCGCATAAGCGGGGTCAACGTGCAGCAGGCCCATGGGCTGAACAACCACGAGTAGAGCGATACTGAGAAGTGTCCTGAAAACGATCCTCACTCGCACCGCCTAGAAACGATCGAAGGTCACGTCAAAGTTGTCGACAGCATTACCCAGAACGCGAACACTAGAGTCACTGACTTCCACATGTATAGCATCAATATCGGATGTGGGATCCATATCGGACGTGATAAGAATCGGGACCTCGATACGAGCACCACTCTCCCCGTCAGGAAGAACAACGAGGGTCAATGTGTCGTCGACTAGCACGTCCGCCAGCAGACCGCGTGCGGAATCAGCGTCGGGATCAGGCGCCCAGACAGAGTCCCCTATGCTGATCATGGCTCCAGCAGGTGACTTGCTGCTCGTATCGTTCCACCAGAGGATCCGGAGATCGGACTCGACCAAAGAGTCGGTCGGTGTGCCAGTTGAGCCATCGCCTTCTGGCATCGGCGAATCAGAATCTCCGCTCGAATCAGACTGGTCGCCAGGAGCAGGGTCGGATGGATTAGAGGCCTCATCG
>JAQIBK010000219.1 GCA_027859125.1 Actinomycetota bacterium
GTGGTAGCCCATGACGCGCGTCCAGACTTCGCAGGGCTGGCGCTCGTCGTCGGTGAGCGCCGATTCGTCGATCTCGGTTTGATCGATGGCAGTAGCGGTGGACAGATTCATGAGGTCCCCTGTCGGTCGGTCGGCGTGACAAGTCAGGCAGTGGTCAAGTTCGCTTCCTTACGGGCGAGGATCTCTTCGTCGCACGTGGGGCAGAAACGGTGCTCGCCAGACAGGTAGCCGTGGACTGGGCACACCGAGAAGGTGGGCGTGATGGTGATGTAGGGGAGACGGAAGCGCTCCAACGAGCGACGGACGAGTTTCTTGCAGGCTTCGACGGAACTGACCTGTTCGGCTAGGTAGAGGTGAAGGACGGTGCCGCCGGTGTACTTGCGCTGCAACTCCTCCTGCCGCGACAAAGCCTCGAAGGGATCGTCGGTGAAGCCGGCTGGCAGCTGGCTCGAGTTGGTGTAGTAGGGGCTCTCAGTCGTCCCCGCCTGAATGATTGACTCGCCGAACCGTTTGCGGTCCTCGCGTGCGAAGCGGTACGTCGTGCCTTCCGCTGGCGTTGCCTCAAGGTTGTAGAGGTGGCCGGTCTCCTCCTGGAACACCACTATGCGTTCGCGGACGTGGTCGAGGAAGCGCACGGCGAAGGCGTGCCCCTGCGGCGTCGTGATGTCCTCGGCGTCGTCGGTGAAGTTGCGAATCATCTCGTTGACCCCGTTCACGCCGATGGTCGAGAAGTGGTTCCGCAGAGTTCCCAAGTACCGTTTCGTGTAGGGGAACAGACCGTTGTCGATGTGGCGCTGGATCACCTTGCGCTTGAGTTCCAGGCTCGTGCGGCCATACTCGAGCAGCACGTCGAGCGCTGCGAACAGGCCGCTCTCGTCAGCCCGGTGAAGATGGCCCAAGCGCGCGCAGTTGACGGTCACCACCCCGAGCGAACCAGTCTGCTCCGCGGAGCCGAAGAGGCCGTTGCCGCGCTTGAGCAGCTCGGACAGGTCGAGCTGGAGACGGCAGCACATGGAGCGCACCATGTTGGGGCTGAGCTCGGAGTTCAGGAAGTTCTGGAAGTACGGCAGCCCATACTTCGCAGTCATGGCGAAGAGGAGATCGACATTCGGACTGTCCCAGTCGAATTCGGGCGTGATGTTGTACGTCGGAATCGGGAAGGTGAACACACGCCCCTTGGCGTCGCCCTCGGTCATGACCTCGATGTAGGCCCGGTTGACCATGTCCATCTCGCGCTGCAGTTCGCCGTAGGCGAAGTCGCACTCCACGCCGCCGATGACGGGGCGCTGGTCACGCAGGTCATCGGGGCACACCCAGTCGAAGGTCAGGTTGGTGAAGGGCGTCTGCGTGCCCCAGCGCGACGGCACGTTGAGGTTGTAGACGAGCTCCTGGATGGACTGTCTGACCTGGTTGTAGGCGAGACTATCGAGTCGTATGAACGGGGCCATGTAGGTGTCGAAGGAGCTGAACGCCTGGGCGCCCGCCCACTCGTTCTGCAGCGTGCCGAGGAAGTTGACGATCTGGCCGACCGCGCTGCTCAAGTGCTTCGGTGGGGCGGCTTCCACCTTGCCGGGCACGCCGTTGAGCCCCTCGGTCATAAGCATGCGCAACGACCAGCCCGCGCAGTAGCCAGCGAGCATATCGAGGTCATGGATGTGGATGTCCCCGTCGCGGTGCGCCTGACCGACCTCGGTGGGGTAGACGTGCGAGAGCCAGTAGTTGGCGATGACCTTGCCCGATACGTTCAGGATGAGTCCGCCCAGCGAATAGCCTTGGTTCGCGTTGGCGCTAACCCGCCAGTCCGCCTGGTCCAGGTACTCGTTGACCGACGTCTCCACCTCGACCACCGTCTTGGCGTCGCTGCGCAATCGCGCCCGTTGCTCGCGGTACACGATGTAGGCGCGTGCGGTCGCGAAATGGTTCGCCGAGATGAGCACCTGCTCGACGACATCTTGGATCTGCTCGACATCCGGTTCGGTATCCGGGAAGCGGTGCTTCAGCACCTTGACTGCCTGCGCTGTCAGCAGAAGCGCCTCGGTAGTCTCGTACTCACCCGATGCGATGCCCGCTCGCTCGATCGCGGAGCGGATCTTGTCGGCGTCGAACGGCACTCGCTCGCCTTGCCGCTTGATGACGCCTGTCGGCCCCGGGACTGTCACTGCTTCCACCGCTGATCTCCCTGCTTCGAGGGGCGCGATGGTCGGCTGACGTGGATGCCGGGGGGGACCGACATCTCCGCGAGCCGCCGGGACACCCCGCCCGAGCGTTGTCCTACTCACCGCCTCGGCAGGTCTTCTGGCTCGCGGGTCGTCGCTTCTGCCAATACCTTCCCAGCGCGTGTGCGCCAGTGGTATGTCGTGGCAGCGGCTCTCCGCCTACAGATGCGGGGACAGCGCCGACATTCTCCTTCCGGAGTCACCGGCTTCCCTCTTAGCCCCAGATGTTGTGGTCTGGGGAACCGTGGCACAACATACGGTATGCTAGTCATCACAGTGCGTCAAGCCACCAGCTAGGGAGACTAGCAGCGAAGTAGGCATGCACGAGCGTGCGGGCTGCGTAGCGGACTGCTCTGGTGATGCTGGGTCCTGCGTGGCTAACCAGCGCGTCAGCAGACAGGGCGCCTCGCAAGGTAGACTCAGGTCGGAGCGGACGGCTGGCGCCCTGCAGCTCATCCGCAAGACGTTCGGTCAGATCCAGAGGATTGAACCAGTTGCAGTGAGACCCACTCAGTTGTACGCTAAGTTGTACAGTAATGCGTACTAGGAGGTCGGCCATGCAACCACTTAAGCTCGATGAGGACATACGCCCGCTCTCGGAGTTCCGCGCCGGCGTCGCCTCTTTCGTCCAAGCAGGTGAACGACACCAGGCGCCCCATGGTGCTCACCCAACGGGGTCGCGGCGTGGTGGTGC
>JAQIBK010000045.1 GCA_027859125.1 Actinomycetota bacterium
TGGGCATCGCGGCCATCATCTTCACGGGCAAGCCCGCTGACGACACTGCGCGGTACATGTTCACCGTTGAAGCTGACGGCAATGGCACGTTCAAGCGTGTCGACGAGTGGGCCGGGCAAGGCAACTACGCCGTGGCTGACGCAATCAAGGCTCTTCGTCCCGATGGCGATCGCTACTCCACTATCACCAACGGTCCTGCCGGCGAGGCGGGGCTCAAGGCCTCCGGAATCGCTGTGTCGGACATGAAGGGCTACCCCAACCGCTTCGCAGGTCGCGGCGGCATGGGCGCTGTCATGGGAAGCAAGGGCCTGAAGGCCCTCGTCATTGCCGACAAAGGTGTGGCTTCACTGGATCACGCCGACAAGGCAGCCTTCAGCACCGCGATCAAGACGTTCAGTGCCGCACTCAAGGAGCACCCGGTTTCAGGTCAGGGTCTCCCCACGTACGGCACCAATGTGCTCACGAACATCCTGTCCGAGGCAGGTGGCCTTCCTACGCGCAACTTCTCGTCAGGCACCTTTGAGAGCGCCGAGGCCACGAGCGGTGAGACCCAGCGCGAGATAACGCTGGAGCGTGGCGGCGACGTTAGCCATGGTTGCCACACCGGTTGTGTCATCAAGTGTTCGCGCTACTGGGTCGACAAGGCGGGCGACTACGTGACCAAGGGTCCGGAGTACGAGACCGTCTGGTCGTTCGGTGCCGACTGCGGCATCGATAACCTCGACGATATCGCTGCGCTCGATCGCGTATGCGGCGACTTCGGTCTCGACACGATCGAGATGGGCGCCGCCATGGGAGTCTACATGGACTCAGGCGCGATCGCGTTCGGTGACGCCAAGGGCGCGCTCGCCGCGATGAAGAGTGTCTTCGAGGGCGGCGCACCCGGCAAGGTCATGGGCGATGGGGCCGAAGCCGTAGGCAAGAAGTTCGGCGTTGCGCGCATACCTGTCGTGAAGCATCAGGCGCTGCCCGCCTACGACCCTCGCACGGTTCAGGGCATGGGCGTCACGTACGCCACGTCCACAATGGGTGCGGACCACACGGCCGGCTACACGGTCGCTACGAACATCCTCAAGGTCGGCGGTGACGTTGATCCTCTCAAGCCCGAGGGTCAGGTCGAACTCTCCCGCAACCTGCAGATCGCGACGGCCATGCTCGATGCGTTCGGGCTGTGCATATTCGTGGCGTTCCCGATTCTCGATATCCCTGAGGCCTTCACGGCCATCCATGAGATGGCGCAGGCGCACACAGGCGACAAGTGGGACGTTGACGCTCTGATGCAGCTTGGCAAGGAGACGCTGGCCTACGAGAAGCTGTTCAACGACGCTGCTGGACTGGGCGCCGAGGACGACAGGCTTCCCGAGTTCTTCAAGACCGACAAGCTCCCGCCGCACAACATCGCCTTCCAGGTTAGCGACGCGGACCTGGATTCTGTGTACGATTTCGTTCCCGAAGTGGCCGCGAAGCTGGGCATCTCCTAGTTCAGTCGCTCAAGAGTCGTTGTTCCATGTACCCCCGCTGCGGGTTCGCGGCGGGGGTACAATTCTCTCTAGGATCATCCGTCCACGGCTTCTGTTGCCGTCGATATCGGGTAGGTGCGAGGACATGAAAGTCGACATTGCCCTGTTCGCCTCGCTCTCAGGTTTTCACGCGCAGGACGGCAAGGGTCACACCCGTCACTACGACCTTGCGCCCGGGACCGTGATCGCCGACGTGATCGCCATGCTCGGCCTGCCGGACCAGCCGCGCATCGTCTTCGTCGGTGGGCGACACGCCGAGGAGACCGCTGAGCTGCACGAAGGTGAGCGACTGGCGATCTTTCCTCCTGTGGCCGGGGGCTAGCGATGAACATTGACGCCGTGTCAGATTCCGGCGAGCCGATGATCCCTCAAGCGGAACTGCGCGACCATCTTGCCTCCAAGGCAGTGACTATTCTTGGATGCGGGGGGTTGGGAAGCAACTGCGCCGTGATGCTCGTGCGGGCAGGAGTCCGGACTCTCACTCTGGTCGATTTCGATGTGGTTGAAGCTGCGAATCTCAATCGGCAGGAGTTCTTCATCGACCAAGTGGGCATGCCCAAAGTCGATGCCCTTGCGACCACACTTCGCCGGATCGATGCCGACTTGAATCTGCGTCTGATAAGGGACCGCATCGATGCGGATGATCTGCTGAGCATGGTCTCCGGTGCCGATGCCATCGTTGAGGCGGTCGACTCTGTTGAGACGAAAACTCTGATACTGAATGTATGCGGCCGCGAACTGCCTGACGCTCCGATCGTTTCAGTTTCAGGCATAGCCGGATATGCGAGTGCGAACGAGATCACGACTTCCCGGATCGCCCAGAACCTGTGGGTGGTCGGCGACTTGGAGTCGGATGTTCGTGACGGGCATTCGCTCGTCTCCTCGCGGGTGATGACTGCGGCCGCGCATCAAGCGCACGCGGTGATCCGTATTCTGCTCGGGTATTTCCCTAGCGGCTGAGGCGGTCGAATCGTACTTCGTGAATGAGTAACAATCAATCGCAGACAGCATATTCTAGTAGTAGGACAGATTGATCTTCGTCGGCATGGCCGCTGCGGGCATTCTGTAGTCGTTCACGGGCTGGGAGACACAGAACGGCCCCGGCAGCGCGCCGGGGCCGTTCGCTGTTCACAGTGATCTCGTGCGTCTTGCGAAGGTGCTACTTGCCGATCCAACCGTCAACGAGCGCCCGGTTGTCAGCGTCGGAGAGCCATGCATCGATGGCCTCCTCTTCCTGGCCGGCGTCGAAGTCGCGCATGACGGTCAGCACCAGCGAAGCCATCGAGTCATCGTCCATGGTCCAGTTCTGCATCCACTCGGCGACCTCAGGGAAGTCGGCGGTGAAGTCCTGGCGAGCCAAGGTGCGAATCTCCTCGGCGCCACCAAGAAGCTCCTCGGGATCCTCCAGGTCTCGGATGTCGTACGCGCCGTAGGCCCAGTGCGGACGCCACAGTGTCACGATGACGGACTCTTCTGCTCCAGTTGCACGCTCAAGCTCTGCGAGCATGGCGGGCGTGGAACCCTCGATCAGGTCGTAGTCATCGAGGCCGTATCCGGGGATGACATCTTCGCGCGACATGCGCATGAGGCCGGAACCCGGCTCGATGCCGATGATCTTGCCGTCAAAGACGTCCTCCATGCCGACGAGGTCCTCAATGCTCACCGCGTCAACGTAATCAGGAACGGCCCAGGTCAGCAGACCCTTGTCGTACCAGGCGCCCAGATCCTCCATGGAGTCTCCGTACTCCGCCCAGTAGTCGGCGTGAGTGACCGGCAGCCAAGCCTCGAAGAACAGGTCGAGGTCGCCGTTGCCGACGCCGTCGTAGACGGGTGCCACGTCGAGTTGCGTGAGCTCGACGTCGTAACCCTCATCCTCAAGGACGCGCTTCCACATGTACGTGACCGCTACGTCCTCGTCCCACGGGATCCAGCCGATCCGGATGGTGCCCTTCTCGTCGCTGGCTACGTCGCTGGCTACGTCGCTGGCTCCGTCGCTGTTACTC